>JAAFIY010000030.1 GCA_013297985.1 Comamonadaceae bacterium
GGCTCAACGCGGCTACTACCGTGACGCAGGCGTGGACGTGACCATCGACACCGGCAACGGCTCAGCTGCCGCCATCGGCTTGGTGGCCGGCGGAGCGTACGACGTGGCATCGGCCGACTTGGCCACCCTCATCGAATTCAATGCCGCCAATCCCACGGCGGGCCTGCGCGCCACTGGCATTCAGTACGACCTCAATCCCAACTCGTTGTTGGTGCGCAAAGACGGCCCCATCAAGCGCCCGGCTGACTTTGCGGGCAAGACGATCTTGGGCCAGCCCTTCAACGCTTCACGCAAGTTGTTCCCCGTGTTTGCCAAGGCCCAAGGCTTTGACCCCAGCACCGTCAAATGGGAAAACGCTGCGCCCGATATTGGCGACACCCGCTTCGTGCGTGGCGACTTTGACGCCGCGGCCTACTTCTTCTTTACCGGCCTGCTCAACCTCAAGGCGCGTGGCATGGGGCCCGAGCAGCTCACCGTGTTCAGGTTCTCTGACTACGGCATGCGCTCGTATGGCAACGGGCTGGTCACCAACCCAAAGATCATTCAAGAAAACCCCGAAGCCCTGCGCGCCTTTGTGGCAGCCACCACCCGCGGCTGGCTCGATTGCATTGCCGACCCCAAGGCGGGCGCTGCGGCCGTGAAGGCCCGCGAGCCCCTGGCCAATGAAGAGCTTGAATTTGAACGCCTGCGCCTGATCGTGGACGGCACCATGAAAACGCCCGAGACCCAAGCCAACGGCTGGGGCTTTGCCACCCCCGCGCGGCTGCAAGCCACCATTGATGAAACCGTGGACGCCTTTGGCATCAAAACCAAACCCACGGTGGCCGAGTTCTTCACCGATCGCTTTCTGCCGCCGATGGCTGAGCGCCGCTTGCGCGCATAAAACAAGCGCTGCAAACGCCTCACCGGCCATGGCCGACATCCCCATCATCAGCCTAAGCGAAGCCTTGGCGCCCGGCGGCGCCCGGGTGGCGGCGGTGGCGCAAGCCATGGGGCAAGCCAGTCGCAGCTCCGGCTTTTTTTATGTGGTGGACCACGGCGTGCCCGCCGACTTGGTGGCGCGCCAATTTGCCACCGCTCGCGCCTTCTTTGATCTGCCGCTTCAGGCCAAGCAAGCCCTGAGCTTCAAACAATCGCGCGCCCTGCGCGGTTATGAAGCCATGGGCGAACAAACCTTGGACGCCGCCGCCCGGCCCGATTTAAAAGAAAGCTTTTATTGCGGCCTCGAATACGCCGACGACCATCCCTATGTGATGCGCGGCCTGCAGTCGTATGGCCGCAATCAGTGGCCCGCAGATGGCCCAGTGGGGGTGCCCGGCATGGCTGCGCAAAGCACCGCTTACACGGTGGCTGTGCAAGCTTTGTGTGTGCGCTTGATGCAGTTGTTGGCGGTGTCCTTGGGCCTGCCCGAGAGCTACTTTGATCACACCCATGCCAACCCCATGATCACCCTGCGCATGGTGCGCTACCCAGCGCATCCGCCAGATGCCGACGCGCAAACCTTTGGCGCGGGCGCCCACACCGACTGGGGCGCGGTGACCGCGCTGGCGCAAGACACCCACGGCGGGCTTGAGGTGTGCATGCCCGACGGCCGCTGGGTAGGTGCGCCGCCGGTGGCGGGCTCGTTTGTCATCAACCTGGGCGACATGATTCCGCGCTGGACCAATGACCTCTACCGCTCCAACTTGCACCGGGTGCGCAACGTCTACAGCGGTGGGGCGCCGCGCTATTCATTGCCGTTTTTCTACAGCCCCGACCATGATGCGCCCGTGTCGCCCGTGCCCACCTGCGTCAGTGCCGAGCGGCCCGCACGCTATGCGCCTTGCTCCGCGGGCGAGCACTTGAGCCAGATGTATCGCAAAACCTATCAGCTCGCCGACGCTTGAATGCCCCATGCTGCAGCTTCAAGTCAATCTGTTTTGCCGCGACATCGACGCGCAACTGGCCTTCTACACCGCTGTGCTGGATGCACCCGAAGCCGTGAGTGCGCGCTCAGCCATCTTTCGCGCCGTGGCGCTGCCCCACGCCCAGCTGGGTCTGCACGCCCCGGCAGCGGCAGCCCTGCTGGGCCTGGCCGACCGGGTGGATTCACGCCACCCGCCGGCGGTCAGCGCCTACGCCACCTTCATGCTCGACGACGCCGCAGCCGTCAATCGCGCCTGTGAGTGCGCGTTGCAAAGCGGCGCGCGGCTGATCAAGGCGCCCTACGCCACCTATTACGGCCAATGGCAGGTGGTACTGGCAGACCCCGAAGGCCATGTATTTCGCCTGAGTGCTGTAGGCCTGCCAGCCGGTCAGGTCGCCCCCAAACTGGGTTGACCGCACCCCAGTTGCGGTTGGTGCTCGCTTACTTTGACTCGGCAACGGCTAGGTACCGACACCCAAGTTTTAGGCTTTTTCGGCCGTCAATACGCCGCAAGCAGCTACAAAATATATAGCAGACATAGCCCCTATGCCACTGATGCGGGCGCGGCAAACAGCCATTGGAGGCGCCTCTCTAGGGTTAACCCTTAAACTATGGGCCATGGACGCATCCCACACCCCCTCTGCCCCGATCGACGGCCTACCGGCTGGCGCAGCGTCGGCCGATGGGGCGCAGCCCGCCGGTCCGTCTTGGTTTGACCAAGCGGGCCCGTCTGAACAAGACACCGCTCGCCGCTCACGGCGTCGCCAGCAAGGCCCCGCGCCCACGCTGGTGCCCATTCGCACCCTGGGCAGCAACCACCGCAGCCGCATCCAGCGCCATTTGCTGGCGCTGAATACCGACGACCGCTATCTGCGCTTTGGCTACCCGGCCACCGACGAGCAAATCCGCCGCTATGTGCAGTCGCTCAACTTTGAGCGCGATGACATCTTTGGCATCTACAACCGCCGCATTCAGTTGGTGGCGGTGGCGCACTTGGCCTATTCCACCGACGCGCAGTTTCAGTCGTGCGCCGAATTCGGCGTGTCGGTGTCGGCCAGCGTGCGCGGTCGCGGTTTTGGCTCGCGCCTGTTTGACCGCGCGGTGATGCACGCCCGCAACCAAAATGTGCGCCTGCTGTTCATCCACGCCCTGAGCGAAAACGCCCCCATGCTGGCCATTGCCCGCAAATCGGGCGCGCGGCTCGAGCGCGACGGCAGCGAAACCGAGGCCTATCTCACCCTGCCCAACGCCACGCTTGACAGCCACATCGCCGAGTTGGTGGAAGAGCAGATGGCGCAAACCGACTATCAGCTCAAGCTGCAGGCCCAACGCTTTGTGCGCGCCATGAAAAGCGTCAACCGCACCAGCGAAGCCTGGCTGCGCACCGTGCAGCGCGTGGCCACCGACGCCGTTGACCGTGCCGCCGATGCGGCGGTTGACGCAGTGCTAGACGCCGTGCCCGACCGCCTAGCCGACAAAGTCATCGAGCGCCTGCGTGAACGCGGTGAGGACACCACAGTCCCCAACGAGCAAGCCGAACTTCAACCTGATCTGTTGCACCCCTTGCCCCCCGCAGGGTCTGCGGGGCTAGGGGACTCGACGCGCGGCGCACAGCAGCAAGGCGAAGTGCCCGACGCAGCCCTCGCCCCAGAACGGGTGGCCGGGCCAAGCTGACGGCCACGCAACGCGAGCAACAACATCGCGTTGATCCACGCTGTGGGCGACTCGCCGCTTTACGCAGCTCGCCCGCGCTCTATCTCCCCGACGGCGAGCGCTTTGCCGGAGCGCGGCGCGACTCTTCGCCATGGTCAGCACGCCAGCCAGTTCAACTGCGAGCAGGGCGGGTCACGGCGCTGCGAGCCCATTCAGCGGGCGTTTGACCATAGCGGACCCGAAAGGCGCGATGCAAGCTGCCACCATCTTGAAAGCCGCAAGCTTGCGCCGCAGCCGCTACCCCGGGCGTGCGCTTTCCCGTATGACCCAGTAGCCATTGCCGCGCCGCTTGCAGGCGGCGCTCACGCAGCAGCGCGGTGAAGGTGCGTCCTACTTGGGCCAAGTGCAATTGCACCGTGCGCGTTGACATCCTCAGGGCCTTAGCGGCTTGAGCCAAGTCGAGGCTTGGGTCCGCGTACCGCGCATCGATCAAGCGCAGCACGCGTTCCTCGGTCAGTGCAGCCGCGCGTACGTGCGATGACGGCCCGGGCGCAGCGCAACAGGCCTGCAACGCCGCTAACGCACAGTCCAGCAAGGGCTGCATGCGGGCGGTATCGCTTGTGAGCGCAGCTACGCTGAGTTGATCCATCGCCATTTGCAGCAAGCGCGCAGGGGGCGTCAGCGCGACGCTCTTGCGTGACATCCATGCGTGCAACGCTTGACGCGGCACATCCGCCGGCACTCGGATCGCCAGGTGCTGGTGCCGGCCGCCTGACAAACCCAACGCCGCTGAAAAGGGCCTCGCGTTGTCGATCAACAACCACTTCCCCACGCTGGCTTGCAAGCGGTGTTCGCCCTGCTGTAGCTGCATTCGACCCGCAACGATGTGATTGAGGTACACATGCTCATCGTCTGCACGGGCCAGATCTGCCACCGTGCGGGCCACCGCATGCGGTGTGCACTGCAGCAAAGACATTTGGGCGCCGCCAAACACCCAGGTGTCCAAGCAGGCCTCAAAGCCTGCAGACGAGTCTGGCGGGTCAGACGGTGTCAACCGCGCGAACGATGCGCATAGACCAGAACGGTACAGGTCAAAACGCTGGCTGGGACTGGCATGGTGGGTGTTCCACTGGGTGTGCAGTTTCATCGGGCATCCAGGGGTGGTTAGTGGCGCCAGGCAGGTGCACCGGCGAAAAAGATTTTGCGCGTAACGCCATGGCTTGCGCATATCGCCACTGCCTAGGGGCCGCCCGCGGCCTAGGCTGTCTTCGCGGCGCATTGACCGCAGCCATTTACAGCCCAGCAGGAGACTCTCATGACCCGCATTTCGCTCACCACCTCTGACGGCGTACAGCTTAGTTGTATCGATGAAGGCCAAGGCCCGCCGCTCTTATTGATTCCTGGCTGGTCTCAATCGGCCGAAGAGTTTCGCCTGCAAACGGCTTTCTTTGGGCGCACCCGGCGTGTGTTGGCCTTGGATATGCGCGGACATGGTTTGTCGCAGAAGGTCGCGCATGGCTACCGCATCCAACGCTTGGCCAAGGACCTTCATGACGTGATCCGCGCCTTGGGACTTGAGCGCCCCGACGTCTTGGGGCACTCGATGGGTTGCTCGGTGATCTGGTCACACCTGTCCTTGTTTGCGGGTGAGCAAAACCTCGGCAAGCTCGTGCTGGTAGACCAAGCGCCGGCTGTTCTTGCACAACCCGGTTGGGACGAAGCCACGCGGCTGAATGCTGGCTGCTTGTTGCCCAACGCTGAGGCTCTGGCTGGCTTTGAACAGGCGGTGGTGGCCAGCGAGACGGTGGAAGCGACGAAGGGTGTGATCCGTGGGATGTTCACAGCGAGTGTTGCCGAGACAGACCTGGACTGGGTCGCCCACCAGAACCTGGCCTTACCCCGCATACAGGCTGCAGAACTGTTGCATGACCATTGCGTGCTGGACTGGCGAAGCCAGATCCAAGCCGTGCGCCAGCCCGTACTCGTGGTCGGGGCGGAAGCAAGCATCTTCTCCGCCGCGTCACAGCGCTGGATTGCCGCTCAGGTGCCATCGGCGCAGCTTGAGATCTTCACAGCCGAACAAAAGGGCTCGCACTTCATGTTCTTTGAGAACCCCGATCGCTTCAATGCCATCGTTGCCGCTTTCCTCGCCGGATGACATAGAGCACGGTACGAGCATGCTTGCATCGAGCTGCTTGCGGGCGACGCACGTCAACTCGCTGCGCTGAGAAGACTGGCGAATACACCGCTGTGCGCAGCAACTCACATGCTTGCCTCAGCTGGCGCTAGGCGCTTTGGGCACGACAAGTCGCCAGCACCCACACGCACTGCCCGACAACCGTCCTTCGCGTGAGCGCATGGGCTATGCTGGCCGGGTGTTGAACTGCTGCACGAAACCCCGTGTCTGACCCCTTGCCTACGCGCGGCGGTGGCCCTGATGGCGCCGCCGCCGACTCTCACGCACCGCGCCGCAGCGTGATCGAACGCCTGATGGACTGGCTGCACCCCAAGCCAGACAGCCGCGACGAACTCATCGAAACCCTGGCCGGGGCCGAAGACAACCAAGTCATCGGGGCTGAGTCGCGCGTGATGCTTGAGCGCGTGCTGCGCCTGGCCGACCAGACGGCAGGTGACGTAATGGTGGCCGCGCCCCGCATGGACTTGGTGCGAATCGACGCGCCCTATGACGAAATTTTGAACATCGTCATAGACACCGCCCACTCTCGGTTTCCTGTTTATGAGCGCGATCGCGACAACATCATCGGCATCTTGCTGGCCAAAGATTTGCTCAAGCTGCAGCGCGCGCCTGAGCTCAATTTGCGCGCCCTGTTGCGCCCCGCTGTCTTTGTGCCCGAGAGCAAAGACCTAAACGACCTGCTGCGCGAATTTCGCGGCAACCGAAACCACCTGGCCGTGGTGGTGGACGAGTTTGGCCGCGTGGCCGGACTCATCACCATTGAAGACGTACTGGAACAGATCGTGGGTGAAATCGAAGATGAATTCGACATCACCGAAGACCAAGGCGACATCTACGGCCTGGCCGACAAAACCTATCGCGTCAGCGGCGACACCCCGATTGATCGGGTCTGCGAAGCCTTTGGCCTGAGCACGGCCGACCTGCGCGGCAACGCCGATGACGACGAACCCAGCTTTGACACCATCGGCGGCCTGATTGCGCACCGCATGGGCCATGTGCCGCGCCGGGGCGAACGGCATGCCCTGGGCCCTTTGAGCTTTATCGTGCTGCACACCAAGGGCGGCGCGGTGCGCTGGTTCAAAGTGGCGCCGGTGGTGGTGGACGACAGGCAGGCTGAAGGCGGTTGAAGCCGCTGCCCATGCCCCGGCCTGCGCCCCTTCCCCTGCCCGTCTGGCCCGCGCTGTGGGTGGCCGTCATGGCCGGCTTGGCCCAAGGAGCCAGCATCGCTTGGCCGCTGGCCACGCCCACCGCATTGGCCGACGCGCTGGGTTGGACCTTTGGCAGCCCCAGCGCGGGCTTGCAGATCGTGTCGCTTGCCGCGCTGGTGCTGCTGGTGCTGTTGGCCGCCAGTGCCAAGCAAGCCGCGCTGATTGGCTGGACCTTTGGTACGGCTTGGTTGGCAGCCACCTTTTGGTGGTTGTTTGTGTCGCTGCACGTGTACGGCGGCTTGGCCGCGACCTTGGCGGTGCTGGCCGTGCTGGCCCTGGCTGCGGCTCTGGCGTTGTACTACGCGATGGCGGCGGCAGGCACTTGGTACTTGGGCGCCCAGTTCTTTAGACCTAATCGGGCTGTTGCGCCCAAAAATAGGCCGCAAGCAGCTCTTGTTTTTATAGCAAGTGGCTTTACGGCCTGTTGGACGCTGGCCGAGCTAGCGCGGGGCACTTGGTTCACCGGCTTCCCTTGGGGGGCCGGTGGTTATGCGCAGGTGGATTCGCCCTTAGCCGCCTTTGCGCCGTGGGTGGGCGTGTACGGCATTGGCGCCTTGTCCGCCATGCTGGCGGCGTGGGCTGCGCTGGCGGTGCTGGCGGCCCGCCAGGCAGCGTGGTGGCTATTGGCGTGGGCCTTGGTGCTGGCCGCCGCGTTGGGGGGGGTGGCGCTGGCCTTGAGCCGTGTGCCCGCCGCCTCAGGCCCCGCGCCGCGCCCGCCGGTGGCGCTGCAACTGCTGCAGGGCAACATCCCGCAAAACGAAAAGTTCCAGGCCGGCACCGGCATTGCGCAAGCTCTGGGCTGGTACGGGCAAGAGCTGCTGCGCGCCAGCCAAGCCGAGGTGCCGACGCTAGTGGTGGCGCCCGAAACCGCCATTCCTCTGTTGCCTGCGGACTTGCCACCGGGCTATTTGTTGGACCTGCAAACCGCTTTTGCCCAGGCCCCACAGCGCCACGCCGCGCTGGTCGGTATTCCGCTGGGCAGCATGGCGCAGGGGTACACCAATTCAGTGATTGCCCTGGGCAGCACCGAGGTGCCGGGCTACCGATACGACAAACACCACCTGGTGCCGTTTGGTGAATTCATCCCGCCCGCGTTTGGCTGGTTTGTGCGGGCGCTGAACATCCCGCTGGGCGACTTCAACCGCGGCGCTTTGGTACAGCCAGCGCTGGGGTTTCAGGGTGAACGCTTCGGCCCCAACATTTGCTATGAGGACCTGTTTGGCGAAGAGCTGGCTGCGCGCTTCGTGGACGCGGCCACCGCGCCCACGGTGCTGGTGAACATCAGCAACATCGGCTGGTTTGGCGACACCGTAGCCGTGCCGCAGCATTTGCACATTAGCCGCATGCGCAGCCTGGAACTGGCGCGGCCCATGGTGCGGGCCACCAACACCGGGGCCACCGCAGTCATTGATGCACAAGGCCACGTTACGCACGCGCTGCCGCCGCACAGCCGTGGGGTGTTGGCCGCGCAAGTGCAAGGCGCCGAAGGCATCACGCCTTATGCCGCATGGGCCGGGCGTTGGGGCTTGTGGCCGCTGGGCTTGTGGTGTGGCCTGGTGCTGGTGCTCGCGGCCGCGTGGGCGCGTGTGGCGGGCCGACGCTAAGCCAGCGCCTCGCCTCCGCCCAGTGGGGGGGCTTCATACAATCACCGGTTGCACTTTTTTTGGCCGCGTAGGCGCTCGTCGCCCTAAACCCGATGCTCAGTTTTCAAGACATCATTCTCAAGCTGCAAACCTATTGGGGCCAGCAGGGCTGCGCTCTTTTGCAACCCTATGACATGGAAGTGGGTGCGGGCACCAGCCACACCGCCACCTTCTTGCGTGCCATTGGCCCCGAGCCCTGGAAGGCCGCCTATGTACAGCCCAGCCGCCGCCCCAAAGACGGCCGCTATGGCGACAACCCCAACCGGCTGCAGCACTACTACCAATACCAAGTCGTGCTGAAGCCCGCGCCGGCCAACATCTTGGAGCTGTATTTGGGCAGCCTGCAAACGCTGGGCTTTGACCTCAAAAAGAACGACATCCGGTTTGTGGAAGACGACTGGGAAAACCCCACGCTAGGCGCCTGGGGCCTGGGCTGGGAGGTATGGCTCAACGGCATGGAAGTGACGCAGTTCACTTACTTCCAGCAGGTCGGCGGCATCGACTGCAAGCCCGCCACCGGCGAGATCACCTACGGGCTAGAGCGCCTGGCCATGTACCTGCAAGGGGTGGACAACGTTTTTGATCTGAAGTGGACCGAAGGCCTCACCTACCGCGACGTGTATCACCAAAACGAAGTGGAGCAATCCACCTACAACTTTGAGCATTCAGATGTGGACTTTTTGTTCAGCGCCTTTGCCGCGCATGAAAAACAAGCCCAGCATTTGATGGGCCAACAACTGGCCCTGCCCGCCTATGAGCAAGTGCTGAAGGCCGCGCACACCTTTAACTTGCTGGACGCGCGCGGCGCCATCAGCGTGACCGAGCGCGCCGCCTACATCGGCCGCATCCGCAACCTGGCGCGCAGCGTGGCGCAAAGTTACTTTGAAAGCCGCGAACGTTTGGGATTCCCGATGGCGCCGCGCGAGTGGGTGGCGGAGATGCAAAAGAAGGCGGCTTGAGCCTCTTCGGCGTAGAATGTAGAAACATGTATCTACGGAGCGTTTCTCATGGAACTGCAAGTCAATCGTTGGGGTAACAGTCTGGCGGTGCGCCTGCCGTCTGCCTTGGCCAAAGACCTGGGTTTGACGGAAGGCTCCACCCTGTCGCCCCAACAGCTGGGCGAACGGCTGTTGGCGGTTGGGCAAGACGACTGGGGGGCTGTGGTGACTCGGCGTCGCGAATTGCTGGCGCGAATTCGCAAGCTGCACAAAGACATGCCGCAAACCCAGCCCATCCCCAAAGATGAGCTGAGCCGCTACTGATGCGCGCTGCGGCTTCATTGCCACCCCGACCCCTGCGCCGCGTGTATGTGGACACCAGCGCCTGGGTGTCATTGCTGGTGCATGAGCCAAGCGCGCGGGCCATTGAAACCCAACTTGCCGATCCCAACAGCCAGCTGCTCACCGCCCACTGGACCCGCACCGAGCTTGCCAGCGCACTGGCCATTAAGTCCCGCCGAGGTGAGGTAGCGCCCCGGCAGGTCTTGCAGCTGATCGAGGAGTTTGGTCTTTGGGTGACTGCCGGCATGCGCCTGCTGACACCCGAACAAAAAGACTTTGAACAGGCCGCCGAGTTTTGCACCGATGTCGACTCGGGTCTGCGTGCTGGCGACGCGCTGCACTTGGCCGTTGCCAAACGTTCGTCTGCCACCCATTTGTTGTCTCTTGACGATGGCATGTGCCGCCAAGCTTCAAAACTTGGTTTGGCCTGCCTAGAAGTCCCGCTTACCCCATGACTGAATCCACCGCCAATCTACTTGTTGAACTGTTCGTCGAAGAGCTGCCGCCCAAGGCCTTGAGAAAGTTAGGCGAGGCGTTCGCCAGCGTATTGCACGACAAGCTCACCGCGCAGGGGCTGACGGGTGCGGGCAGCTCCGTCACGCCCTTTGCATCGCCGCGCCGCCTGGCCGCGCTGGTGACGAATGTCCTGCCCCAAGCACCACAACGCGCGGTGCAGCACAAGCTGATGCCGGTGGCCGTCGGCCTGGACGCATCGGGCCAAGCCACCCCCGCCTTGCTCAAAAAACTCCAAGCCCTTGGGCTAGACGCGCAGGCCGTGGCCACCCTGCGCCGCGCGGCAGACGGCAAAGCCGAAACCCTGTTTGCCGACACCACCGTGCCTGGCGCCACGCTGGCCGAGGGCCTGCAAAAAGCACTGGACGAAGCGCTGGCCAAGCTGCCCATTCCCAAGGTGATGACGTACCAGTTGGAAAGCGGCTGCGCCCTCCCCGGCTGGAGCAGCGTGCAATTTGTGCGCCCCGCCCACGGCCTGGTGGCGCTGCATGGCGCAGATGTGGTGCCGGTGCAGGCGCTGGGCCTGCAGGCGGGCCGCGTCACCCACGGCCATCGGTTTGAGGCGGCCACAGATCCCATCACGCTGGCAGACGCTGACAGCTACGAATCCACACTGGCCAGCCAGGGCGCCGTCATCGCGTCATTTGAAGCCCGCCGCGCCGACATCGCCCGCCAACTGCAAGCTGCCGCCGCTGCGGTGGGCCAGGGCGCAAGGCCGATTGAAGACGACGCGCTGTTGGATGAAGTCACCGCCTTGGTCGAGCGCCCCAACGTGCTCACCTGCGCCTTTGACGAAGCTTTTTTGGCCGTGCCGCAAGAGTGCTTGATTCTCACGATGAAGGCCAACCAAAAATACTTTCCCCTGCTCGATGCCGACGGTCAGCTGACGCACCGGTTTTTGGTGGTGAGCAATATCTCCCCCGCTGACGCCAGCGCGGTGGTGGGCGGCAACGAACGCGTGGTGCGCCCGCGCTTGGCCGATGCCAAATTCTTCTTTGACCAAGACCGCAAAAAGCCGCTGGCTGACCGCGTGGCGGGCTTAGGGCGCGTGGTCTATCACAACAAGCTGGGCACGCAAGGCGAGCGCAGCGTACGGGTGGCAGCCATAGCAGGCGCGATTGCACAGGCGTGGAACAAAGCCATGCCGGGCGCGGTGGATGGGCCCCAAGTGGCCACCGCTGCCCAATTGGCCAAGGCCGATTTGCTGACTGACATGGTGGGCGAGTTCCCCGAACTGCAAGGCACCATGGGCGCGTATTACGCCCGCCACGACGGCCTGGGCGATGTGGTGGCCCACGCGATTGAAGACCACTACAAGCCCCGCTTTGCAGGCGACGCCCTGGCGCGCTCTAACGTGGGCTTGGTGGTGGCGCTGGCTGACAAACTCGAAACCCTGGTGGGCCTGTTTGGCATTGGCCAGTTGCCCACTGGCGACCGCGATCCCTTTGCCCTGCGCCGCCATGCGCTGGGCGTGGTGCGCATGTTGGTGGACAAAAAACTGCCGCTGGATTTAAACGCCCTCATCGACGCCGCCCAGCCCGCCTTTGGCACCCTGATTGCCGACGCCCGAAGCGCGCTGGCTGACTTCATCTTTGACCGCCTAGCCGTCAACCTGCGTGAGCAGGGCTACACCGCGCATGAGGTTGACGCCGTGCTGGCCCTGCGCCCGCAGCGCTTGGCTGAAGTGGCCCAGCGCCTACAAGCCGTGCGCCAGTTTGCGGCCCTGCCCGAAGCCGCCGCCCTGGCGGCCGCCAACAAGCGGGTGGGCAACATCTTGAAGAAGGCCGAGGGCACGGTGCAGCCGGTGGTGAAGGCCGAACTGCTGGCAGAGCCCGCTGAAAAAGCCTTGGCTAATGCTATACAAACCATAGCACCTACCGCAATCAATATGGCCGCTTCCGGCCAATTTACCCAAAGCCTGTTCTTGCTGGCTGAACTCAAGGCGCCGGTAGACGCTTTCTTTGATGCGGTGATGGTCAACGCCGACGACCCCGCCTTGCGCGCCAACCGCCTGGGCCTGTTGGCGCAACTGCATCTGGCCATGAACCGTGTGGCAGATTTAAGCCGCCTTGCGCAGTAAAGCAGTACAGTCCAGCGCCATGAAGTTGGTCATCCTCGACCGCGACGGCACCATCAACCACGACAGCGACGACTACATCAAGTCGCCGGAAGAGTGGGCGCCGCTACCCGGTGCGCTGGGGGCTATCGCGCGGCTCAACCAAGCCGGTTGGCGGGTGGTGATTGCGTCCAACCAATCGGGCATTGGCCGCGGGCTGTTTGATGCCGCGTCGCTGAACGCCATGCACGCCAAGATGGGCAAGCTGCTGGCCGCTGAAGGCGGGCGCATCGACGCCATCTTTTTCTGCCCCCACACGCCCGAAGACGCCTGCAATTGCCGCAAGCCGCTGCCGGGCCTGTTCACTGACATTTGCGAGCGCTACAGCGCCGCCCCGGCCAGCGTGCATGCCGTGGGCGACAGCCTGCGCGATTTGCAAGCCGCCTATGGCGCAGGCTGCCAACCGCACCTGGTGCGCACCGGCAAAAGCGCCCCCGAGCGCGGCCCGCTAGACACCTCTACCCTGCCGCCGGGCACCCGGGTGCATGCGGATTTGGCGGCCTTTGCCGACCACCTGTTGCTGCCTGCGGGCCAAGTCGCCCCGGCTGCCGCAGCTTGACGTCGCCACACCCCATGGCCTTTATTCGATCTGTGGTCCACGCGCTGTTTTGCACCCTCACCTTGGTGGTGATTGCAATTGCGGTGCTGCTGGCGTCAATCTTTATCCGTGGCGTGCCGCTGTATTGGCTGGCCACTTACTGGATGAAGTCGGTGGTGCACGGCCTGCGGGTGATTTGCGGCGTGCACTGGCGCATCAGTGGCTATGACAACCTGCCGGTGGGCAGCAACAGCCCGGCGATTTTGCTGCTCAAGCACACGTCCACTTACGAGACGCTGCTGATGACAGCCATCATGCCGCACCCCCTGGCCTATGTGTTCAAGAAAGAGCTCTTGTACATCCCCTTCTTTGGCTGGGCCATGGGCCGCCTGGACATGATCCACATTGATCGCAGCGCCCGCGCCGAGGCCTTCAACAAGGTGGTCAAGCAAGGCCAAGTGCTGCTAGACCAAGGCATTTGGATCATCATGTTCCCCGAAGGCACCCGCATCCCGCGCGGCCAAAAAGGCACCTACAAAACGGGCGGCACGCGGCTGGCGGTGCAGACAGGCGCACCCGTTATCCCGATTGCGGTGACGTCGGCCAAGTGCTGGCCGCGCAAGGGCTTTATCAAGCGGCCGGGTGTGGTGGATGTCAGCATCGGCAAACCCATCCCCAGCACCGGGCGCGACCCCGACGAACTGATGGCCGAGGTGGAAGCCTTTATTGAAAGCGAAATGCGCCGCCTAGACCCCGAAGGCTACGCCACGGCTGCCCCCAAGCCCGCGCCCCAAGCCGCGCGGCCCACGCCCTGAAGCACCCGCGCGGCGCCTGCATGACCCAACCCGCGTCGCCGCTGCAAATGGTGCTGGACCTGTTCAGCCCACAGCGCGCCGAGGCGCCAGGGGCAGACATGGCGTCTGCTACAAAAATTGAAGCGCCTTCCGCCCTATTGAAGGGCGCAGCAGCCGATTTGGCTTCTGGCTCGGTGCCATGGCATCACCCCAGGGCCAATCGGCTTGCGCGGCTGCAAGGCGCGCCGGTGGGCTACGAGCTGCAGCGGGTGCGCCGCCGTAGCATTGGTTTGGTGGTGGCCGCCGACGGCTTGTGCGTGCGCGCGCCGCGCTGGGTGTCGCAGCAGCAAATTGACGAAGTGCTGGCCGACAAGGCCGCCTGGGTGCTTAAAAAACTGGCGCAAGCCCACGACCAAGCCCGGCGCGACCCAGTGCCCCCGCTAGATTGGCGCGACGGCGCCCTGCTACCGGTGCGCGGCCAGCCGGTGCGCTTACAACTGGGCGTGGCCGGCGCCAATGCCACCGGGCGCTGGGCGCCCGCTGAGGCTGAGGGGCGCTCGGCCCCCGCCGAGGCTGAGGGGCGCTCGGCGCCGCCCACTACGCCAAACACCGCCGAATCCACAGCCGTCGATTCGCCGCCAACCGCGCCCCGCGTGCTGCAACTGCCCCTGGCCCCTAGCAGTGCGCCCGAGCAAGTGCGTGATGCCGTCCAAGCTTGGCTGATGCGCCAAGCCCGCGCCTGGTTCAGCCTGCGGCTAGAGCACTTTGCGCCGCAACTGGGCGTGCGCTACAGCCGCCTACGCTTAAGCAGCGCGCGCACCCGCTGGGGCAGCGCCAGCGCTGACGGCACCATCCGGCTCAATTGGCGCTTGATTCACCTGAGCGACGCGGTCATTGACTACGTGGTGGTGCATGAGCTCAGCCACCTGCGGGTCATGAACCACAGCCCGCAGTTCTGGAACACCGTGGGCGAAGTGCTGCCGCAATGGAAAACGCTCCGCGCTGAGCTCAAGCAAGCCAAGCTGCCCGCGAGCTAAGGCCTAGCGCCGCGCCGCTCGGGTTGGCACGCAGGGTCGGCGAGCCCTGCGCTGCTATCCTGCAACAAAGAACACTTTCGGACACACCAATTTTCTGGGGGCAAACCGTGCGCGGCTTTCAATCCATCCGGTCCCAAATCACCCTGGCTGCCACCCTGGGCAGCACGCTGGCCCTGGCCCTGACCATGTGGGCCAGCTATGTGGGCGTGACCCGGGTGGCCGAACGGTCGGTAGAAGACTACGCCCGCGCCGTGGCCGACATCCAGGCCGGTGCGGTGGGCGAATGGGCGCGCAGCTTCAAAGTGGCGGTGGCCGAAGTGGCGCCCGCGTTGAACACCGCCGATTCGGTGGCATCGCTTGGGCCCGTTGCCCGTGCCTCGGGCTCTGAGGGCGCCTATGTGGGCTTTGCCGACAAAACCTTTCACCGCAGCAAGCCCGGCAGCCCGCCAGCGGGCTATGACCCCACCAGCCGCCCTTGGTACCAGCGCGCAGCGGCGGCATCTGGCCCGGTGATGACCGCGCCTTACATTGATGCCACCTTGAATGAATTGGTGGTGTCGTTTGCCACACCCGTGCGCGAAGGCGGCACCTTAAAGGGCGTGGCCGCCTTGGACGTGTCACTCAAAACCATCAAGGCCGACATTGCCCGCATCAAGCCCAGCCCACGCTCATTTGCCATGCTGATGATGGCTGACGGCACCATCGTGGCGCACCCGCAAGCCGCCATGGCCATGAAGCCCATGCGTGACTGGGCGCCCGAGGTGCCGATCGCGGCATTGACCGAATCCGCGCAGCGCAAAACCGCTGTTAACGCCCGCATTGACGGCGAGCAAGTGGCCATGGCCGCTGCTGTGGTGCCCGACACCAACTGGGTGCTGGTGGTGGTGATGAGCGAAGGCGAAGCCGTGGGCGCCATCGTGCGCACCTGGAGCGTGGCCCTGGTGATTGGCCTGGTGATTTTGGTGGTGTCTTCGCTGCTGTTGGCCGTGTTCATTGCCCGGCGCTTGAAACAGCTGGCCGACATTGGTCACGCCATGCACGACATCGGCGAAGGCCAGGGCGATTTGTCGCGCCGCCTGCCCGTGCGCGGCAACGATGAAGTGGCCGAGATTGCGCAGGGCTTTAACGGCTTTGTGAGCAAGCTCGACGACATCTTTGGCCAGGTGCGCACCACCAGCGATTCAGTGCGCGTGGCCGCACATGAAATTGCGGCCGGCAACTTGGATTTAAGCCAGCGCACCGAGCACACCGCGCAAAGCCTGCAAGGCGTAACGGGCCAAATGGACGGCATCACCCAAGGCGTGCAAGAAAGCGCCACCTCGGCCGCCGAGGCCGACCAAAGCGCCCGCAGCGCCGCCCAAGTGGCCGCGCGCGGCGGCACGGTGGTAGAGCAAGTGGTGACCACCATGGAAGCCATCAACACCAGCAGCCGCAAGATCAGCGACATCATCAGCGTGATTGATGGCATTGCCTTTCAAACCAACATCTTGGCGCTGAACGCCGCTGTAGAAGCCGCCCGCGCCGGTGAAGCCGGCCGCGGCTTTGCGGTGGTGGCCAGCGAAGTGCGCAGCCTGGCGCAGCGCAGCGCCAACGCCGCCAAAGAAATCGCCGCCCTCATCACTGCCAGCGTGCAGCGGGTAGAAACCGGCACCCAACAGGTGGCCGCTGCGGGCAAAACCATGGACGAAATCGTGGCGTCGGTGCAGCAAGTGACCACCATCATTGGCGAGATCACCACCACCGCCAACCGGCAAGCCAACAGCATTGCCAGCGTGAATTCCACCGTGAGCGGGCTCGATCAACTCACCCAGCAAAACGCCGCGCTGGTGGAAGAAAGCGCCGCTGCGGCAGCGTCGCTGAAAGACCAAGCCGACCGGCTGGCCGAGCTGATGGGCGCCTTCAAGCTCAGCAGCGACGGCCCGCAAGCCAAGGGCGCGCCACTGCAGCTGGGACGCTGAGCGCGCGAGGCCAGTTGCTACAAATTATGTAGCTGCTTGGGCAATTAAATAGGGCGGTTGAGGTCGATTTAGTTGCCAGCTTGGGGGGCGGCATTTGCGTCGAGACGCGGCCACACTCAGCGCATAAGACCTCGGCGCGCTGGCGGCGTTGGCCTCACGGGTGGGTGCCAACGCCGACGACCCGCTAGCCAACTTGCATCTGCGGCGGCTGCGCAATGAGCGGCTGGGTGTGGCGACGGGCCTTCGGTGGCGAAATTGCTGTTTTTTTAGCTGCTTGCGCAATCATCCGGGACCCGACACCTATGCGCCGGAAGCGCCATCAGAGCATATTCGTGATCACTGGCTATCGTGAATTTCCTATTTGTTGCAGTTATCTGGTGTAAAGCGTGGGTCGATCTTGTGCAAATGCGCCGTGTGCCAGGTTGGTGCCCGCACCTTGTCACTCAATCGATAATTTGCTTTGATTGAATCACGATCGGCCGGAACGCTCATCAAATTAGCTGGAAGGTCGTAGAGCCAAGTCTCGATGTTCAACGGCCAAGTCCATTCTGAGCTTTTTATATGCTGAACAAATTGCACATAGTAGGGATTTGCGCATCGATAACTATTCTGCTCTCCCCAGCCCCAGGTAGAGGCCGGCGCCACGAGGGTTGGTTGAAGTGTGACGGGAGAAATCGCCAATAAAATCGGGTGAGCTTCGCTTTGATGCGAGTATTTTTTGTTTCTGTAGCTAAACTCTATCGAAGTGGGTCGAGCCGGGTAGTACTTGGGGATGAATGGGTTGTCTGCACTGATCGTGAATTCGTATACGTGCTTGCGCGTTACCCATATCGTCTCGCCTGTGTTTAGAAGTACTTCTTCCTCCCACTGAACTGTTCGGGAGCAGCCCATTAAGAGCACCACAAGCACCAACACGGCGGCGAGCCGTAGGCCCCGAATTGATCTAGGGAGATGGAGGCTCATTGTTCACCTCGGCGCTCTGCCCAGTTGGGCGGTGTGTCACCGTGTTTTTGAATGGGTCTCGTCCCGATGGATGTTGGGCTTTGGCTGCTTTTCACGTGCTTCCTCTTGATCAGTTGCTAGGGTGCCCTAGCGTTCCCTCAAACTCTCTTTACTAGCCCGCTCAATCGGGCTGAGCAAGTAATCAATCACCGGCCGCCGCCCCGTCTTGATCTCCGCCGTCAGGTTCATGCCCGGGCTTAAGGGCACCAACCTGCTATCCACCTGAATGCTGGTGCGCGCCAGTTGCAAGCGCCCCGCGAAGATTGCGCGGCCACGCCGATCTGCCACCACAGTCTGAAGCGGTGCGGCGCAATCTCGGCGCAAGTCGCTATGTTTTCGATAGCTAGATGCGCTCATTTTTAGGCCGTAGTGGCCACGTTTCTTGTTTGTGCAGGGAGTGCCCGAACATCGGTGGCGCATGCCCCAGCGCTTGTCGTCGCTCAGCCAAAGGTTGTTGGCCTCTTTGGTGCCACCCGTGAGTTGTTGGCCGCCGATGCGCAGGGTGCCGTTGCCGTCGCTGTCGTCGATGACGTCGCCTAATTCACCGGCCACCAGGTCATAGGTGTCCATGCCAGCGCCGCCAAAAAGATATTGAATGCGTTGGTCGTTGGTGGCACCAGCCCCAACCAGCACCTGCACGCTGGTCGCTGCGTCAAAGTAGCGGACATTGTTGGTGCCGGGCAGGATGCCCTGGTTGTCCAACTCGTTGCGTTGGACCAGCACACTGAGCATGGCCGCTCGGTCAGCGATCCAGTTGTCGGTGAACGTGATCGGCGTCGCCGTCGATTTGTCGGCCTGCCAGGCTGCATAGTCACTTGGGCGGCTCACCGACCAAACCTGCGCAAGCTGGGCATTTGCCGCAGCATCTTTGCCAGTAACCCAAAGACCGGACAAATCCTGCAGCGCAACAAGGGCACCAAAATCGTTGCGCGCCGCAGCACGCAGATCGAGCCCCGTTGGGCGCAGCAGCAGTTGGCCTTGCAATTGTTTGATGGCCAGGTTGGCCGCAAAGCCGGCCAGGGTGTCGTGAAAGGTGGAGCGCGGGTCGGGCTCGGTTGCGCTGGCCGTCACCGGAAGGGCAGTGATCCCTCGGCCCGCAAGCGCTCGGCGCACGCTGTCGAACAGCTTTTCTAGCGACGCTTCGGGCAGGTTGCTACTGGCTTTTACGAGCGTGTTGAGCTTGTTGATCGACAAACTGGGGTCAAGCTTTTCAAATACGGTGCCCAACGCCAACAGATCGGTCAGCTTGTACATGCTGTGGTTGGCAAAAGTGGCGGCGTCCAAACCCGTAGCTTCCTCTTGCTCCAAGCCGACGCGAACGCCGTACTGATTGAAACCCGGCAGCCTCAAATCGCCCAAGCTGTTGGTGGTGAAGTTGATGCCGTTTAGTGCAAAGTAGTTGGTCTGAATAGATCCAGCGGCTCCAAAACTGCCAGACAAACCAAGTAGGCCTGCTATCTTGTTGTACTCCGCTTCAATATTAGCGACTGCGACGTTGGCAAACCCAGCGCTGTTGTAAGTGCTGGTCGATTGGACGCCTGCTTGGCTACCGAATAGACGAGTGAAGGCCGTTACCAGGTAACCGCCCAGACTGTGCCCATTGACGCCGGCAATGGCGGTAGTGTCTGCCAGCACTCCTTTCTGAGTTGCCGTGTACGCAGTGCCCTCAACGAAGGTGTATGCGTTGAGTATTTCAACGAATCGAATTTGCTTGACTGTGCTACCCGCTGCGGCAGTTGCCTTTAACCACCAATTGACCATGTCAACGATTTGCTGGTACGGAATCCCACGTGAAGCGAGTAAGACATCATCCGCTAGGTCTTCAGCACCCGCCGTGCCGCGCATCGAGACGTAGGTTTTGCCCGCGTTCTCGTTGTTGGGGCGGGACAGTTCAGAATTAGGTTTGATCTTCCAGACAATTGCATCGAAACCTGAACCCAAAGCGCGCGGGGTTTCAACGCTGTCGACCACCTCGAAATTGGCGGCCAGATATTGAGCTTGCTTAAGTGTGAGCCGCTCTTTAAAACGATCAACACTGATTTCGCCTACCGGGATGGCTTCAACGTATGCCGCATCGGCCAGCAAAGCGTTAACGTATGTGTTTTGGATTGATTTCATTTGTCCGCCCCGTAGGATACAGTGATTTTCTCAGTGACCTTTCGGTAATTCTTTTGGTCAGGATGGTCTCGGTCAGATGCAGAACACTGCTTCGGCCCATTAAGTGTCATTCTTCGAAAAAAGCTACCTTTGGTCCAGAACCTGTCATAGCTCAACACAGCCTGATTTGTTTCTACGTTAATCAGAGCTACTTTGCTTCGTTGAATTTCAACGAAATAATATCCATCGAGCCTTTGCGAGTCGGAAATGGTCCATGCACCTCTTTTTGCGTCAGCTGCCCCTGGGTAAATCGTCAAGCTAGTTTGCTCCGTACATAGCTTTTCAAACTGCCGCATGCCAACCCAATGGTCCACAAATGGCAAACAAACGAAGCTTATAAAAAGAGCCGGGCTGACCCAAAGGGTATGCCTTTCGATATTCAGCCAAATTGGAACGCGGCCGGCGAGCCAGCCAGCAGCAGCAATCCATAAAACAAGCGCGCCTAAGACTGCCAAACCGATCATTTGAATAACTCGCTGGTTTGAGTGCCGTGCGCCACTTTGAAGTTGGCGCACAGGTGTTGTGGCCTGGGGGATTGGATGCGCCGTGAGGGCGGCTTGTGCTTCTCGGTGACGGCACCGACCTGTTCCGCAATCGGGGTGCCCCAGAACGGAGTACTTACGGCGTGTCGCCGCGGCGCGGGGTTGTGCGCCCCTCCACACTCGAAACGTGGGTTGCTTCGTTTTCGATAGCACGTGAGCGCCATTCCATCTGCAGATCGGCCGGTTTCGTTCAGCATGGGTTCCTCTTTCTGGCGCCCGGGTTGAAGCAGCAGCAGCATCACCGCTCCCTCAAACTCTCTTTGCTAGCCCGCTCAATCGGGCTCAGCAGGTAATCAATCACCGGCCGCCGCCCCGTCTTGATCTCAGCCGTCAGGTTCATGCCCGGGCTTAGGGGCACCCACCTGCCGTCCACCTGAATGCTGGTGCGCGCCAGTTGCAAGCTCACGGGGAAGATGGCCCCTCGGCGTTCATCAGGCACCGCATCAGCGGCCACATGGCGCACCTGGGCGGGCAAGGTGCCATAGCGGGTGTAGGGGAAGGTTTCCAGCTTCACTTCCACCGCCTGCCCGGGTGCACAAAGCCAATGTCTTTGTTGTCCAGCACCACCTCGGCGGTGATCTGGGTGCCCTGGGGCACGATCACCATCAGGGTTTGGGCTTCGGTGACCACGCCACCCGGGGTGTGGGCAGCGAGTTGCTGCACCCGGCCGTCTACTGGGGCGGTTAAGGTGGTCAGGTGCTGGCGATGACGGTCAGACCGAAGCGGCATTGTTTAAAGCGCACGCTGCGCCGGTGCGCACACGCTGTGTGGGGGGTGCCAGTTTCTACCGTCTTAGCGGGCGGTGTTGTGGCAGATTGCTCGCTTGTCCGCGCACCGAGCATTCAAAGCAATCTGTGAGCCGTTTGCTACATAAATGCTAGCTGCTTGCGCAATCAAATAGGGCGCTACAGGGCTTTCTTCTTGTGAATCTAGCTGGCAACGCTGCGCACAAAGCGCTCTACCAGCTCAATCTGCGCGGGCACATTCAGCGCAGGCGCATGGCCGCAGCCGGGCACCGTCAGCACTTGCGCACGCGGGCCGCGCTGGCGCATGGCGTCGGTCACCTCGGGCAGCAGCAGGTCAGACGTTTCACCGCGCAGGCACAGCACCGGGCAGGTGATGCGGTCATAGGCGGCCCACTGGTCGTAGTCAGCCGGGTGGTGTTCAAACTGGCCGACGATGGCCGGGTCATAGTGCGGTGTAAAGCGGCCATCAGGCAGGCGGCGGGCCGAGGTTTCGGCCAAGTGCGTCCATTGGGCATCGCTCAGGTCGCCGAAAGGGGCATAGGCGCTGCGAAAGAAGGCCTCCAACTCGGGCAGCGTGGCAAACGCAGGTGGCTGGCCCGCGTATTGGCGGATGCGGGTGATTGCGGCTGCCGCCAGTTGCGGGCCGTTGTCGTTGAGCACCAGGCTTTGCATGCGGCCCTGCAGTGGGCCTGCGGCCAACACCGTGCCCAAGGCGCCGCCCATGCTGGTGCCCACCCAGTGCAGGCGCTGCACGCCCAGCTGGTCAAGCAGGCTTGCCGCCACGCGGGCGTAGGCGGTCAGGCAGTAGTCGGCCTTGGGGTTGGCGCTCCACTGGCTTAAACCCCGGCCTGGGGTGTCTGGGCAAATCACACGATAAGGATTGGGGCCGGTGCTTAAATGCGCGGCCAAGGCGTCCATGTCGCGCCCGGTGCGGGCCAGGCCGTGCCAAGCCACCAGCACTGGGGCGTCGGCGGGGCCCCAGTCCATGAAGTGGATGTTCAAGCCCTCGCAGCGCAGGTAGCGCGATTGCGGCTGGGCAACGGGGGCGGTGGTCATGCGCGGTTTGAACCTTGAGCGGCAGCCCGTTCAAGCGCACGTTGCCGCAAGCGGCCCACGATGCCGGTGGGCAGGTAGTACACGCTCAACACAAACAACACGCCCAACCACAGCAGCCAGCGGTCGGGCGTCAAGATTTGGCTGACCACCGGCACGCCATCGACTGCTTTGGCCGCTATGCGCAACAAGTCTTGCAAGTAGTTCTGCGCCAGCACAAAACCCGCGCCCGCCACCACCGCGCCCCACAGGGTGCCCATGCCACCAATCAGGACGATGAGCAAGATGTCCAACATGATCTCAAAGCTCAAAGACGTGTCTGGCCCGTTGTAGCGCAGCCAGATGGCCAGCATGGCCCCGGCTAGCGTGGCAAACAAGGCCGCCAGCACGTTAGACGCGCTGCGCCAATACACGGTGCGGTAGCCAATGGCCTCGGCCCGAAAGTCGTTGTCACGAATGGCCTTGAGCACCGAGCCAAAAGGCGAATTCACCACCCGCACCATGGCCAGCACCAGCACCACGCCCACCACCAGCAAGCCGTAATAGGTGATGAGGCGGCCATTGAGCACCACGCCCAGCACGGGCTCTTCCAACAACCTAAAACCCGGCGACAACAAAGGCGGCATGGAAAAGTTCAGGCCGTCTTCACCACCCGTGAACTCTGACAACTGCGACGCCAGGGTTTGAAACGCCGCCGCCACGGCCAAGGTGATCATGGCAAAGAAGATGGCCTTCACCCTTAAAGACGCCAGCCCAATCACCAGCGACAAGAGCAGCGACGCCAGCAGCGCCAGCGCAATGCCCACAGCCAGCGCGTCCCAGCCCGCGCCCATGCGCGACGACGCAATGGCCACGCCATAGGCCCCAATGCCAAAAAACATGGTGTGCGCAAAGCTCACGATGCCGGTGTAGCCCAAGAGCAAATCAAAGCTGGCCGCCAGTACGATGAACACCATCACCTTGGCCGCCACATTCAGCGCCTTGGTGGTGGGAAACAGCCAGGGGGTGAGCAGCAGGCCCAGCAGCACAGCCAGCAGTAGCGCAGCCAGCACGCGGCTGCGCGGGGTGTCGTTGGAAATCAGTCGCAGCAACATGTGGGCACCCGCTTAGCGACTGGTGATGGCATACAAACCCTGCGGCCGCCACAGCAGCACCGCCACCATCAAGGCGATGTTGGAAAACAGCGCCACCTTTGGGGCAAGAAAGCCGGTGTAGTTGGCCATCAGCCCCACCAGCAGGGCCCCAATCAAGCAGCCGCCGGTGGAGCCCAGCCCGCCAATGATGATGACGATGAAGATCAGCACATTGACCTGTGCGCCAATTTGCGGCGTCACCGTTTGCTGATACAGCCCCCACATCACGCCGCCCAACCCAGCCAGCGCCGAGCCCGCTACAAACACGCCTACAAACAGGCGGCGAATGCGGTAGCCCAGGCTTTCCACCATCTCGCGGTTGTCCACCCCGGCACGGATCAGCAAGCCCAGCTTGGTGCGGTTTAACACCCACAGCAGCACCGCCAACACCAGCAGGCCCACCACCACCGCCAGCAGGCGGTATTTTTCAATGGCCGCATCGGCCACCAGCACCGAGCCGCGCAGTGCGGCGGGCAGCGGCAACGGGGTTTGCTGGGCGCCCCACACCACCTTGATGAGCTCTTCGCCCACGATCATGCCGCCCATGGTCACCAAGATTTGCTTGAGGTGCAGGCCATACGAGGGGCGCACCAGCAGCCGCTCAAACACCACACCCGCCGCGGCGGCCAGCAGCATGGCGCCCACCATGGCGGGCAGCAGCGCCAGCGCGTTGTGCCACAGGCTGGGGGATTCGACGTAGTAGCCCATGGCGGTGAACACACTGGTGGCCACAAAGGCACCCAGTGCAATGAACACGCCGTGGCCAAAGTTCAGCACGTCCATCAAGCCAAACACCAGCGTGAGGCCCGAGGCAATGATGAAAACAATCATCCCCATGGCCAGCCCAGCGGCCGTGAGTGTGAGCCAGGTGGTGGGTGAGCCCACCAGCGGCAGCGCGATGGCGGCCAGCGCGGGCACCAAGGCCAGCGGCATCCAGTCGAGCGGGGCGCGCGGGATGGCGGCGGTGGCCGCAGGGGCGACAGAGGCGGGGTTCATGGGGCTTATGGCTTGATTCAGTGCGCGGGCATGGCCAGGCCCAACAACTTGGCTTGCAGCGCTTCGTCTTCGGCCAGCTCCCGCATGGCCCCGCTGTGCACCACGCGGCCGTTGTCCATCACCGCCACGGTGTCGCCCAGGGCGCGCGCCACGGCCACGTTTTGCTCCACCAGCAACACGGTGGTTTGCTGGGCCTTTAGCTCGCGCAACGCGGCCACTAAATTGGCCACGATGGCCGGTGCCAAGCCCTTGCTGGGCTCATCAATCAGCAGCAGCGCGCGGGGCTCGACAATGGCGCGGGCCACCGCCAGCATCTGCTTTTGCCCGCCCGACAATTTGCCCGCGCGTTGCAGCCAAAAGGTTCTGAGCGCCGGGAAAAAGCCAAAGATCCATTCGAGCCGCGCGGTGTCTAAATCAGCCAAGCGGCGTGCGCTGCGGGCGGCCACCAACAGGTTGTCGCGCACCGTCAGGTCGCCAAAGATGCCCATGTTCTCGGGCACATAGGCCACACCGGCGCGGGCAATGTCGGGCGTGGTGACGGCGCAGCCAGGGCCACCAATGGTGTCGTCACCCAAGCTGATGCGCCCCGCCGACGCGGGCCACAGGCCCATGATGGTGCGCAGCGTGGTGGTTTTGCCCGCGCCATTGCGGCCCAGCAGCATGGTGACTTGGTTGGCGGGCACCACCAGGTCCACGCCATGCAGGATGTGATAGGCCCCAATGTGGGTGTGCACGCCGTCGAGCTTGACGGCCGTCATGCGGGCACCTCCAGCGCCGTGCCCAGGTACGCCTGCTGCACCACCGATGAGGCCATCACCTCAGCGGGGGCGCCGTCGGCCACCAGTTCACCGTTGTGCAGCACCACGATGCGGTCGGCCAGCTCATGCACCACGTCCATCTTGTGTTCTACCAACAGCACCGTGTGGCGGGCATCGCTTTTGAGTTTGCGAATCAGGTCCAGCACCACGGGGGCGTCGTCTAGGCTCATGCCGGCAGTGGGTTCGTCAAACAGGTACACCTTGGGCTCTAGCGCCATCAAAATGCCCACCTCCAACTTGCGCTGGTCGCCGTGCGGCAAGGTGGCGGCGGCCACGTCGGAGCGCGGCCCTAGGCCCACCTCCTCTACCACCGCAAAGGCTTGATCGCGCAGGGCGCGGTGGTCGCTCCAGATGCTCCAGATGTTGGCGCCGCGCCGGTGTGGCCCATCACGCCGCGCCTGCACCGCCAGGCGCACGTTTTCCAGCACGCTCAAACTGGGGAACAACTGGGTGAGCTGAAACGCCCGGCCCAGCCCGCGCTGGGTGCGAGCCGATGCGCTCAAGCCGCTGATGTCTTGCCCGTCCAACTCCACCCGCCCCGCGCTGGCCTTGAGCTGGCCGCTGATGAGGTTGAAGTAAGTCGTCTTGCCCGCGCCATTGGGGCCCACGATGGCCGTGAGCTGCCCAGGCAAAAAGCGGCACGACACCGCATTGACAGCCACATGGCCGCCAAATCGAATCGTCAAGTCGTGGGTGCTAAGCACTGCGGGGCGCGGCCGTGTGCGCTTCAGGTGCGCTTGTTGCGAATGGGCACCTGCATTTCTTCAGGCTTGATCTCGCGCACCAGCTCGGGCACACCCCAGGCAAAGGCGGGGTCTACCTTGATGCGAAAGTGAAACATCGACTGCATGGCCTGGTGGTCTTCTTTGCGGAAGGTCATGCGGCCCTTGGGTGTGTCAAAGCTCATGCCTTCCATGGTGGCAATCAGCCGATCAGTGCCCACGTCGCCCTTGGTTAGGCCCAGGGCGGTGGTGACGGCCATGGCCGCGCTAAAGCCACCGCAGGTAAAGAAGTCAGGCGGGCTTTTGAACTGGCTGTAGTGCCGCGCCACCAAGGCTTCGTTGATAGGGTTCTTGGGGATGCCGAAGTAGTAGTAGGTGGCGCCTTCCATGCCGGGGAAGTTGCGGTAGGCCGCCATGGCGGGCAGGATGTTGCCGCCGGTGGTGATCTCAATGCCGTGGCGCTTTAAATCCATGTCGGCAATCTTGAAGGGGTTGCCCGCACCAGCCCAGATGATGAAGATCACTTTGCGGCCGGGCTGGTCTTTCAGCCGATCGATGATGCGCTGGGCGCCTGCGGTGAAGTCCGTCGTAGCCGGGGGCAGGTATTCCTCATGCGCAATGCGGGCGCGCTTGATGGCTTCTTTGTAGGCCTTGATACCGTCGCGGCCAAAGGCCGTGTCTTGCGCCAAAGTGGCGATCACGGTGCCCGCCTTGTCCATGGCCACGGCGTTGCTGATGGCGTCTTGGCTGCTGTTGCGGCCGGTGCGAAAGATGTATTTGTTCCAACGCTCGCCGGTGATCGAGTCGGCCACGGCGGGCTCGACCAGCAAGATCTTTTTGTTTTCTTCGGCCACCGGCAGCATGGCCAGCGCCACGCCGGATGAGGTGGGGCCAATGGCCAAGTCCACCCGGTCGTCGGCATAGGCGGCAGCCAGCTGGGCCTTGCCGATGTCGGGCTTGCCTTGGGTGTCGCGCTCCACCACCACCAACTTGCGCCCGGCCACCGCCATGCTGCCTTGGGTGGCGTAGTCCAGGCCCATCATCAAGCCGGTGTGGGTCTGTTTGGCATAGGCCTCCAAGGGGCCGGTTTTGTCATACACATGGGCAATGCGGATATCGCGCCCGGCTTGGGCCCGCGCAATGCTGGCGGCAAACGGAGCTATACCCAAAGCGGCGGCTGCGGTGGCGGCTTGGGCGAGTTGGCGGCGTTTCATGGCGGGTCTCCTGCTTGTAGAAGACCCTGTTATGCACGGGTTGTGCCATCAACGCAAGCGGTTGATTCACAACAATATTTTTCTTGGACGTCTGATTTTTAGACGATTTGCTCCGCGCCAATTTGACTGATGTTCAGACGTATGTTCGCTTTTCAGACGTCTTCAGCAACGCCGTATTCAGCCAGCTTTTCGTACAGGGTGGCCCGCGCAATGCCCAAGCTGCGTGCGGCGGCGGCCTTGTTGCCCTGGTGCGCAGCCAGCGCCTGGGCAATCGCGGCGCGTTCCACATCCGCGAGCTGTTGCGCCAGCGGGCGGGCGTCTGCTGGCCGGGCCTGGGGTGTGGTGCTCAGGGCCGCGATGGGGCGTGGGTGGCTCGGGTGAGCGAGCCCTGCACTGCTGCCCGTTGACACCGCCACACGGCCCCGCAGATCGGCGGCCCCAATGCGTGGGCCGTCCACCAGCAAGCTGACCTGCTCAATCAAGTTGCGCAGTTCGCGCACATTGCCGGGCCAAGGCTGCTGGGCCAACAGGGCCAGCGCGTCGCCTGACCATTCCTTTTGTGGCAGGCCGCTGCGCCGAGCCACCTCTTCGCCAATCACCTCGACCAGCGCTGGGATGTCGTCGGGCCGCTCGCGCAAGGGCGGCAAGCGCAGGGTGATGACGTTCAAGCGATAAAACAAATCCGCCCGAAACAAACCCGCCGCCACCCGCGCCTGCAAATCATGGCTGGTGGCGGCCAACACCCGCACATCCACCTTGGTCAGGCGGTTAGAGCCCAGCGGCTCAAATTCTTGTTCTTGCAACACCCGTAGCAGCTTGGCTTGCAGTGATAGCGGCATGTCGCCGATTTCATCGAGCAGCAGCGTGCCGCCATCGGCCAAGGCCAGCTTGCCTTCGCGGCCTTTGCGCTCAGCGCCGGTGTAGGCGCCGGGTGCCACGCCAAAGAACTCGGCTTCCAACAGGGCATCGGGCACGGCCGCAATGTTGACGTTCACCATCGGCTTGTGCGCCCGAGGGCCCGCCGCATGTATGGCATGCGCAATCAACTCCTTGCCAGTGCCGGTTTCACCCAGCAGCAGCACCGGGCTGTGGTTGTAGGCCGCGCGCCGGGCCTGGCGTTTGAGTTCTTGCACCGCCGGGCTGTGGCCCACAAAACTGGCCAGGGTGTACTTGGCACGCCGCTGCTGGGCCAGCTCCAACCGCGCGGTGTCCAAATCAGACTGCAGCGACACAAACTTGTGAATCAGCGGCTGCAGCGTGGCCTGTGCTTGGTCGAACAACACCATGCCCAGCGCGCCGATCACCTGGCCTTGCGCGTCGCGCAGGGGCAAGCGGCTGACCACAAACGTCCCCGCTCGGTTGGTGAGCAGGTCCATCAAAATCGGTCGCCCGGTGCGCAGCACCTCATGCATCAAGGTGTTAGGAATGACCGCTTCGACCGGCTGGCCCACAAAGTCGGATTCGCGTGCAAAACCCAGGTTGGGCAGAAAGCGTCGATAGCCTTCATTGATCCACACCACCCGGCCGCTGCGGTCGACCAGCAGCATGCCCTGGCTGACGTCAGAAAACAGCGCGAACATTTCGCGCGCGGCCAGCGCCAAGATGCTGGCTGCATCTAGCGGCAGCGGGGGATCGGCTTCGGCCATGGCCGGCTGTGGCTTAGGCGGCGGTGAAGCGCCACACCCCAGCCGCGTCACGCTGACGCACCACCACGCCCCGTCGCCACAGCGCATGCAGGTGCGCCACGGCCTCGCCCATGGCGAAGGTGGTTTGGTGACTGTCCAGCGTGCGCTTGAACAGCACGGTCAATAGTTCAGCGGCGCAAGTGGGCCGCTGTTGGCACGCATCTAGCGCCTCGGCCAAACGGTCATCATGGTGTTGGCGCAGTTGGGCCAAGCGGGTGTGGATGCCCCCGTGCCCGGCTGCGGCAGCAGCGCCCCCAAAGGGCAAGCCGTGTGA
This sequence comes from Comamonadaceae bacterium, assembly GCA_013297985.1. Taxonomy (GTDB): domain Bacteria; phylum Pseudomonadota; class Gammaproteobacteria; order Burkholderiales; family Burkholderiaceae_C; genus JAAFIY01. The sequence continues at coordinate 29,186 of JAAFIY010000030.1, forward strand.
GGGCAGCACCAGTGTGTGGGCAGGTAGTGGGGCGTAACGCTCAATCGAATCCAAAAACATCTGCAGCGGGTTGGCGTCGGGCTCGACATCGTGCACGCTGACGTTGGTGGATATGCGCGGCAACAGCATGTCGCCGCTGATCAACACGTCCAAGCTCGGGCAGTGCAGGCTGATGTGTTCGGGCGCATGCCCGTAGCCCGCGATGCAGTGCCAGTCATGCCCACCGATGCGCAGCGCGTGGCCGTCCATCAAGCGCACGAAGGTGGGCGGCAGGGCAGGCACCAGGCTGGGGAAGTAGCTGCTGGTGCGTTTGTGCACCTGCCCCAACTGCTCTGAATCAGCCAAGCCGTGGCTGGCAAAGAAGTCCACCGAGCGCTGGGCGCCAAACCCGCCCACGCCTGCGCTCAGAAGCCGAGCCAAGTGGAAGTCGGTCGCGCTGATGTACAGCGGGCAATCAAAGCGCTCACACAGCCAGTGCGCCAGCCCCACATGGTCGGGGTGCATGTGGGTGGCTATCACACGCAGCACCGGCGCGCCTTGCAGCTCTTTCGCCAGTACCTGCTCCCACTGGGCTTTGCTTTCGTCGCGGCAAATGCAGGTGTCCACCACGGTCCAACCGGCGCGGCCGTCCACCTCATCGGCCAGCAGCCACAAGTTGATGTGGTCTAGCGCAAACGGCAGCGCCATGCGAATCCAGCGCACGCCAGGGGCCAATTCAATGCTGCCACCGGGCTCAGGACGCCGGGTTTGCAGCGGGTAAGCGATCTCGTGCTCGTGGGGATTCATGCGTGAGCGGCGATAGGCACGCCGAGGTTTGGTTACGATTGACGTAACGTAACGTCAATTCAAAGCACAGGCTCTTTCGGCCATGCGCCAGTTGTCGCTGCATTCTAGGGACGCTCCTTTCGCACACCCGCCTATGGCCACCGCGCAATACAGCATCGGAGACCTCGCGCGTGAGTTCGACCTCACCACGCGCGCCATCCGCTTCTATGAAGACTTAGGCCTGCTGCAACCGCAGCGCGTGGGCCCCAGTGGACGCCAGCGGGTGTACAGCGCGCGCGACCGTACCCGGCTCAAGCTCACCTTGCGGGCCAAGCGCATCGGGCTGTCTTTGGCCGAGGCGCAAGACATCATCACCATGTATGAAGGCCCGCGCGACACCGGGCCGCAGCTCGAGCGTTTTTTGGTAGTGCTGGCGCAGCACCGCCAGCAAATTGAGCAGCAAATTGAAGGGCTGATGCAGAACCTGAGCGAAATAAAACTGCATGAGCGCGAAGCCCGCACCATGCTGGGCCGACAGCAGTCGCGTGCAGCCAATGACACGCCATGTGCCAACCCCTCACCCCGCCCCCGCAAAAAGCCATGAGCCTCGCTAACGATCAGCGCTCAATTGAAGCCACCCTCTGGCAGCGAGTGGCCGACAGCTTGGCGCGCCAAGGGATGATGAATCACCTGGGTGTGCGCCTGTTGCAGGTGGGGCTCGGCAGCGTGAAGCTGTCTCTGCCGTACTCAGACCGCGTGACGCAACAGCAGCTGGGCTTTCACGGTGGCGCCATGGGCGCGCTGGCGGATATTGCCGCCGGTTATGCCGCGCTGACAGTGGCCCCCGCGGAGCACGAAGTCACCACGGTGGAATACAAGATCAACTTCCTGGCGGCCTTCTCGGGCGGTGAGCTGCAGGCCACCGGTCGAGTGGTGCGCGCTGGCCGTCGGGTGATCGTGGCGTCTGCCGATGTGACGCACCACGCCGCCGACGGCAGCATCAACCCCTGCGCGGTCATGCAAAGCACCTTGATGCCGGTGACCAAGACGTATTGAGCGCAGCGCTGGCGCTTCACCCACACCCAATCTTCTCCACCCGAGCCCCGCCATGAGCAACTTACCCGGACTGAACTTTCAACTCGGCGAAGACATCGACGCCCTGCGCGACGCGGTGCGCCACTTTGCCCAAGCCGAGATCGCGCCCCTGGCGGCCGAAACAGATCGCAGCGACCAGTTCCCCATGCACCTGTGGCGCAAGATGGGTGAACTCGGCGTGCTGGGCATCACGGTAGAAGAAACCTACGGCGGCGCGGGCATGGGCTATCTGGCCCACATGATTGCGATGGAAGAAATCAGCCGAGCCAGCGCCAGCATTGGCCTGAGCTACGGCGCACACAGCAACTTGTGCGTCAACCAGTTGCGCCGCAACGGCACCGAGGCGCAACGCCGCAAATACTTGCCCAAGCTCATCAGCGGTGAACATGTCGGCGCGCTGGCCATGAGTGAGCCCGGCGCAGGCTCGGATGTGATGGGCATGAAGCTCAAGGCCGAAGACAAAGGCGGCTACTACCTGCTCAATGGCAGCAAGATGTGGATCACCAACGGGCCCGATGCCGACACCATGGTGGTCTATGGCAAGACTGATCCTGAGCTGGGCGCCCGCGGCGTGACCGCCTTCATCGTCGAGAAAGGCATGAAGGGCTTCAGCACCGCGCAAAAGCTGGACAAGCTGGGCATGCGGGGCAGCCACACTGGTGAGATGGTGTTCAACAACGTAGAAGTGCCCGCCGAGAACATCTTGGGCGGCTTCAACCAAGGCGCCAAGGTGCTGATGAGCGGGCTGGACTACGAGCGCGCCGTGCTGGCCGCTGGGCCCATCGGCATCATGCAAGCGGTGATGGACAACGTCGTGCCCTACATCCACGACCGCAAACAATTCGGCACCAGCATTGGTGAGTTTCAGCTGATCCAAGGGAAAGTGGCCGACATGTACACCGTGCTGCAAGCGGGCCGTGCGTTTTGCTACACCATCGGCAAAAACCTGGATGCGCTGGGCACCGAGCATGTGCGCCAAGTGCGCAAAGACTGCGCCAGCGTCATCCTGTGGTGCGCCGAAAAAGCCACCTGGATGGCGGGTGAAGGCATCCAGATTTTTGGCGGCAATGGCTACATCAACGACTACCCGCTGGGCCGCCTATGGCGCGACGCTAAGCTGTACGAAATAGGCGCGGGCACCAGTGAAATCCGCCGCATGCTGATTGGGCGCGAGCTGTTCGCCGAAACGGCCTAAGCCACACCCAAGCCACTGTCGATATGCCCTTGCGCCACCTGCTGCAGCACAACCGCGACTGGGCCTCGCAGGTCGAGCGCGAGCGCCCGGGCTTTTTCACTCGCTTGAGCCATCAGCAAGCGCCGCGCTACATGTGGATTGGTTGCTCTGACAGCCGCGTGCCGGCCAACCAAATCACCGGACTGGACCCGGGCGAAGTGTTCGTGCACCGCAATGTGGCCAATGTAGTGGTGCATTCCGATCTGAATGCGCTCAGCACCTTGCAGTACGCCGTGGACATGTTGCGCGTGCAGCACGTGATTGTGTGTGGCCACTACGGCTGCGGCGGGGTACAGGCTGCGCTGGATAACGCCCGCATTGGCTTGGCTGATAACTGGATTCGCCACATTCAGGACGTGCGCGACAAGCATTGGCCGCACTTGTCCAAGCTCGGCACCGACGCTCGGCTAGATCGCCTGTGCGAACTCAATGTGATCGAACAAGTGCTGCATGTGGCCCACAGCACGGTGATGCAAGACGCCTGGCGGCGCGGCCAGGCGGTGATGCTGCACGGCTGGGTGTATGGCGTGCATGATGGCCTGATCAAAGACCTGGGCGTGAGCTGCCAGTCACTGGCAGAGCTGATGCAAGCCTACCCAGCGGCCATCGCGGCATGCGGTGTGGCGCTGCCCGCATCGCAGTTGCCGGTGTTGTCGTCTAACCTTGCGCCACCTGCCCCCTAAACGCCACTGACCGGCGCCCACCGCCCATGTTTCCTCAACGCCTAGACGCCCCCCAGGCCTACCAGATCGCGCGCGCGATGCTGGATGGCTTTAACCGCCACTACGCGCTGTTTCGGGCCGAATCCGCCCGCGCCAAGCACCGCTTTGAAGTGGCCGACTGGCACGGCCAGCAACGCGCCCAGCGCGAGCGAATTGAGTTCTACGACTTGCGCGTCAAAGAATGTGTGATGCGGCTTGAAAAAGAATTCAAAGCCGGGCAGCAGCCCATGGACGTGTGGCAACAGATCAAGCTGCACTACATCGGCTTGCTGGTGGACCACCACCAGCCCGAGTTGGCTGAGACCTTTTTTAATTCAGTCACCACCAAGATCCTGCACCGCACGCATTTCCACAACGACTTCATTTTTGTGCGGCCCGCTGTTAGCACCGAATACATCGAAAACAGCGAACCCACCGCCAAGCCTACCTATCGGGCCTACTACCCCGGCGCGGCTGACTTGCAGCAACAGGTGGCGCAGTTGCTGGCTGACTTTGATCTGCAAACCCCGTTTGATGATGTGGCGCGCGATGCCCTGCGCGTGGCCACCACCTTGGAAGATCGCCTGCAAGACGTACGCCTGCGCGCCAACTTTCAAATTCAGGTGCTCACCAGCCTGTTTTTTCGCAACAAGGGCGCCTATGTGGTGGGCAAGCTCATCAACGGCTTTACCGAGGTGCCGTTTGCGCTGCCCATTTTGCACAACCACCGCGGCAAGTTGTTTGTGGATGCCGCGCTGTTTGGTGAAGAAGACCTGCTGATTTTGTTCAGCTTCGCGCGCGCCTACTTCATGGTGGACATGGGCATTCCCAGCGCGGTGGTGCAGTTTTTGCGCAGCATGATGCCGCGCAAACCACGCGCTGAGATCTACAACGCCCTGGGATTGGCCAAGCAGGGCAAGACGCTTTTTTACCGCGACTTTCTCTACCACCTGCGCCACAGCAGTGACAGCTTTCGCATCGCGCCGGGGATCAAGGGCATGGTGATGCTGGTGTTTGATTTGCCCAGCTTTCCGTATGTGTTCAAGGTCATCAAAGACTATTACCCGCCGCAAAAAGACACCAGCCGCGAGCTCATCAAAAGCAAGTATTTGCTGGTCAAGCAGCACGACCGCGTGGGCCGCATGGCCGATACGCTGGAGTACTCCGAGGTGGCTTTTCCGCGCGCCCGATTTGACGATGAGCTAATCGCCGAAATCCAAAAATTTGCACCCAGCCAGCTGGAGATTTCCGACCGCGACGGCGACGGCCAGATCGAAGTGATCTTGAAACACGTCTACATCGAGCGGCGCATGATTCCGCTGAACATCTACC
>JAAFIY010000031.1 GCA_013297985.1 Comamonadaceae bacterium
CGGATGCGACTGTGGCTAAGGAAGGGCCGAGGCCGATTCTGCCACTGAGCCTTGACGTTCAGCTTGAGGTGAACACTGAGAAAGTCAATGCCGACGGTCGAAAAGCCGTGCCGCAGCCGCCGGCAAGGCCTGCAACAGCGCCTTCAAGCTGCTCTGCAGGCGGGCAAAGCCGTCGTGCGTTTGCAGCGTGCGCTCGTTCATGTAGAGCTGGCGGTTGATTTCCAATTGCACGCTGTGCACGCCGTGCTGTGGCGCGCCGTGGCGACGCACCAACTCCACCCCTTTGTACGGGTGGTTCAGCCACACGCTGTAGCCGCGCTGGGCCAGCCAATCGCACATCCAATGCGCCAACTCAGGTGCACAAGTGCTGTGATCTCGGTTGCCCACCACAAAGTCGGGGTGGATCAGCCCGGGGAAATCGGTGGCATGGCTGCTTGATGCCCCTGGCATCGAATGGCAATTGATGTGCACGCACCAGCCATGCGCCGCGCGGGCCTGGGCAACGGCCTGCGCCACAGCCGCGTGATAAGGCTGCCAACCCAGATCAATGCGGCGCTGTACTTCGGCGGCTGACAGCAAGCGCTGATAGATGGGCGTGCCGTCGTCGGTCAAGCGCCAAATGAGCCCTTTGCCCAGGCGCACTTTGGCCATCTTGATGGGGTCTTGCGCCACTGGGTGCGGCCAAGCGTCGGCCAACAGCGCGGTGTCGAGCTCGGTGGTGTCGCGGTTGACATCCAGATAGCTGCGGGGAAAGCGCGCCTCAATCCAACTGGCGCCCAAGCTAGGCGCAAAACGGTAGAGGGCATCGACATGGGTGTCTTCGGCTCGTCGCAGATCAGCCATGGGACAGGCCGGCGCGAAATCCTCGGGATACCACGTACCGCTGTGCGGCGAATCCAGCACCAGTGGGCCCGTGCCGGGCTGCGCAATCACCCAAGGCTGAATAGCTTCTGACATGTGCTCAGTGTGGCACGGCGCGCAGCCGCTCCGGCAGCGGGCAACACCCGGGGCCACTCGACTGGTGCGGGCACTTCGAGCCCATAAACGACAAAGCCCGGCTGGAGGGCCGGGCTTTGGCAGGTGGTATAGCTTTCCAACCCACCGCTGCAAAGCGTTGATTTCATTGAAGAACATCAAATAGGAAAATTGCGGTTACCCCAAGAGTTACCCCCACCCCCTTGATGGTGCCCCCGCAATGAACCTGACCGATGCCAAGCTACGCAGCCTGACCACCCCCGGCAAGCACTTCGACGGTGGCGGCCTGTTCCTTTGGGTGCAGCCCAGCGGGGGCCGATGGTGGCGCTTCAAGTACCGCTTTGGTGGCAAGGAAAAACTGCTTGCCTTGGGTGTGTATCCGGACGTCGGCCTGAAGGCTGCCCGCGAGAAAGCCACCCAAGCCCGCCAGGCGCTGGCCGCTGGCAGCGACCCCAGCGAGCTGCGCAAGGCAGCCAAAGCCCAAACCAGCCAGGCCACTGAAAACACCTTGCAAGCCGTGGCCACCGCCTGGCTGAAGCACCAAGCCGCACGGTGGGAAGACCACACCGCCGTGCGTATCCGCGCATCGCTTGATCTGCATGTCTTCCCCGAGCTGGGGCCGCTGCCCATCGCCACCATTGCGCCGCTTCAGGTTCAAGCGGTGATCAAGCGCATTGAAGCGCGGGGCACGGGCGATATGGCCAGCCGCGTGCTGCAACGCCTCAAAGCCATGTGGCGCTGGGCCGTGGTGAATGGCCGGACCACCGGTAACCCGGTGGCCGACCTCAAGCCCAGCGAAGTGCTGGCACCCCGGCGCAAAACACACCGGGCAGCACTGGCAGAGCGTGACCTTCCCATGTACCTGTCGGCCCTGGCCGCCTACGGAGGCGACCCCCACACCACGCACGCCATGCGCCTGTTGATGTTGACGGCCACCCGCCCTGGTGAGCTGCGCGGGGCACGCTGGGCTGAAATCGACATGGAAGCCGCAGAGTGGGTGATACCCGCTGCCCGAATGAAGATGCGAGCAGAGCACCGCGTGCCCCTGTCGCGCCAGGCGCTTGACGTGCTGGCCACCATGCAAGGCTTCAGCGGCCACCGTGAGCTGGTGTTTCCCAGCCCGTTCTACCCATCCAAGCCACTGAGTGAAAACACCTTCAATTCAGCCCTGGCACGCATGGGCTTTAAGAACATCGCCACGGCCCACGGCTTCCGGGCGCTGTTTTCCACCATCGCCAATGAATCTGGCCAATGGTCTGCCGACGCAATCGAGCGCCAGCTTGCCCACAAAGAGCAAAACCAGACCCGCGCCGCCTACCACCGCGCCAGCTACTGGCCAGAGCGTCAGCGCCTTATGCAATGGTGGGCCGACTACCTAGACACCCGAGCCGCAAACAACGTGGTCACCCTGCCCCAGCGGGCCGCGTGAAGGCACCTGTAGCGCTGCCCCCCGACCTATCCCGCTAAAACACCGGGAACACCGGGAACAAAACGGCCAAACCTAGCAGCCATGCGGGTTGCAGCCCGATTGGGCACCGGGAACAGAACGGGAACAAAGCGGGAACAGACCGGGAACAGCCAAGCATTAAAGAGTGAGAGAACAGAAGAACACTCACTCACTTATACAGACCACCCAAACCCCAAACCACCCGCCAGCCGCCCCACCAGCCACCCTATCGCCCACCGCCGCCGCACCGCCCCGAGCCTTGGCGCATCATGTCGGAACTAAGCGCGAAGGGCTTCCCCTGGTGCCCCGCCTTCGCAGCGGGCGGCGGCAAGCCAAACCCAACCTACACCGACCAGCGCCGCCATGCTTGACGTTGCCCACACCACCGCAGAAGCCGCCCTAACAGTCGCCTTGCAGACCGACGCCGCACCGCCCTTGCCTGGCGCACCGGTACCCGCACCAGCCAAGCGGCGGGGCCGCCCCCCCAAAGCCAGCCAGACCGCAGCGCTGCGCCCGCTGGCCGCAGCAAGCACCCCAACCCCCATGGCCAGCCCTGCGCCCCTGGTGCCCCACTACGCCGCAGGCTGTGGCCCATCGTCGGCCCGCCACAGCATGGCCGCACATGAGCTGGCCGTGATCGACGCCGCCTTGGCCATCCTTGCCCATCGCCTGGCTGAGCCCCAGCCGTACACCCCAACGCCCGAAGCAGCCGCCCGATACCTGCGCCTGCAATTAGCGGCAGAGTCCCGCGAACTGTTCGGGTGCCTTTGGCTTGACGCCCAATGCCGCGCCATCGGCTTTCAAGTGGTGAGCGTGGGCACCCTCACACAAGCAGGCGTCTATCCGCGCGAGGTGGTGCGCTGCGCCATGCATGCACATGCAGCCGCCGTGGTACTGGCGCACAACCACCCCTCAGGTTGTGCCAACCCATCCCCGGCTGATGTAGCCCTGAACAACCAATTGCGGGCTGCCCTTGCGCTTGTTGACGTGCGGTTGCTTGACCACCTGATCGTGACCCCGCGTGAAAGCTATTCGATGGCGCGGCATGGCCTGATGTAGCGTCGCTTGAAGCCACCCACCCCGCTGGCCAGCGGTGCGACGGTTCCCCCCGAGCCGTCCGGTGGGTGGCCCCTTTTGTCGGGGCTAGCGGGGGTGGCAGTTATGGAGTTGCCAGCGGGCGGGCCACGGGGCGCAGCGTGGCGACCTGACCCAGAAAAGCTAGACGATTGGGTTCACTGCATCCGCTTTTGGGAAGTCGAGCCCAAAATCGACGAAGCCAACCGAGAAAATTGGCTACGGCACATCTATTGGGTGTCGAGAAGCGGCAAACACGCGGGCAACGGCCTGGCTATCTGGGAGCTGATTGCTGAGCTGTACCAACAGGGGCGTCCCATTCCTTCCGACCTGCATGAGAAGCTGGCGCACTGGGCTTACGCTGTCCGGAGTGCCCAGAACCCACGCCAGATGCTTCAAGCATTGGAGTTGGCTGGCGACAAAAAAAAGAAGGTGGGGCCAGCACGTTATGCGCTGATGAAAGCCCGCTACAAGCTTGCAAATGAAGTGCACCAGCTAACCAAGCCGCCCGTGTGCTGGAACGCCGCAAAGGCCATCGCACACGTGGCGCGAGAACATGGCCTTCCCATCTTTGAGGTAAAGCGTGAGCTATACGCCATGCGCCGATTGAAGCCGCCAAAGCCGGACCGCGCATAGCGATTGCCCCTCCCAGGCGGTTGGTCTGGGTATGTGCAGATTTTGAGAACTGCACCCGCGCCTTGAACACTGCTAGCTCCTCAACTAAATGGAGCCCAGCAAGTGGAAACAACCCAAAACAGGCAAGCGCCGAAAGCCGAGCGCTACCTGCGCCTCCCCGAGGTCGAATCGCTAATCGGACTCAAAAAATCAAGCATTCACGCCGGGCGGAAAGAGGGCACCTTCCCAAAGCCCGTTCGGATTGGCCCCCGAGCGGTAGCCTGGCGAGAGTCCGATATCGCCAAATGGCAAGCGGAGCGCGAAGCCGCCAGCGGGGTGCTGGCATGAAGCCCGCCTTACGCACGCTTGCTCAGAGCCCCGAGCTGGCGAGAGCGCTCAGCCGAGTTGTGGCCTATATGCCCCACCACCCGCAATGCTCCCCATCGCAGCTTGCCGAGGTCTGCGCCCCAGCCAGCCCGGTCCGCGTGCTTTGCCTAATTGAAGACCTTGGCGGGCGCATTGCGGAGCGCGTGCACGTCGTGCAACAGCCAGATGGCCACTTGCGCCGCGAGCACAGATACACGCTGTTATCGGAACCCTACTACCCCTGAAGTGGAGGCACTACCTCATGAATGCACCCACCTTAGACGCCCGCGCCGACCAAATCGAGCGGGCCGCAACCTACCTGGAATCCCACCCCCACAGCACCGGCCCCGAGATTGACGCCGCGTCTGACCTTGGATGCTGGTCCAAGGTCTTGTCCGAGATGCAACGCAAAGGCTTTGTGTTTCACCGGGACTGGCGAAAGGTGCCCACACGCGCCGGGCGATTGCGCAATAAGCGCACCTACACCCTGCTGTCCCGCCCCCGCCCCACTACCCGCGATCTGTTCGACGAACCGCCACCACACCAGGCATGACCCCCATCACCCCCGATCTGCTGCGCCAAGCCCTGGCCTACATCCCGGCCAATGTGCCCCGCGATGAATGGGCCAAGGTGGCCATGGCCATCAAAAGCGAATACCCCGACGAAACCGGCTGGGAGCTGTTCGAGCAATGGAGCGCCAGCGACGCAGATGGCTATGACCCCCACGCCACCAAAGCCACCTGGCGCAGCGTGAAGTCAGCCGGTGGCGTGAAGGTGGGCACCTTGCTGCACCTAGCCAAAGGCCACGGCTTCAAGCCACCCCAAGACGCCACCCAGCCCGCCCGCGCCCCCAGCGCTGCCGAGCTGGCACAGCGCGACCGTGAACGCACCGAACAGCGCCGAGCACAAGAAGCGGCCCGGGCCGCTGAACAAGAAGGCGCAGCCGCTGAAGCACAAAACCTGTGGGACATAGACGCCCGACTTGTTGAAGACCCAGCCCAGGCCCCATACCTGGTGCGCAAGGGTGTCGGTGCCCACGGTGTCAAGTGGGTGGTGCCAGGCACCTTGCTTGTGCCCCTGCGCGACGCCACCGGCAAGCTGTGGAATGTGCAGAAGATCGCGCCACAGCCTACCGGAAATGGCTCCGGTAAGCTGTTCCTGCCCCGAGCCCGCAAGTCTGGCCTGTGGCACATGCTGGGCACGCCCGGGCACGCCACCACCACCCAAGCGGCGGACACCGACCCCCAGGCCACCGAAGCCCCGCCCCTGGTGCTGTTGATTGCCGAGGGCTACGCCACAGCCGCCACCTTGCACCAAGCCACCGGCCACCCCGTGGCTGTGGCCTTTGACGCGGGCAACCTGGTCAAGGTGGCCCGTGCCCTGCGCCACCTGTACCCCGCTGCCCTGTTGGTGCTGTGTGGTGACGATGATCTAGCCACCCAAGCCAAGCACGGCCACAACCCGGGCCGCGACAAAGCCAAAGCCGCAGCACAAGAAGTGGGCGGCCTGGCCGTGTTCCCCCAGGCGCTGCCCCCGGGTGGGTCTGACTTCAACGACCTGGCGCAACACATCAGAGCGCAAAGCGAAGACCCCGGCGCGGGCCTTGCAGCCGTGCGCGGCATCGTGGCCGATGCCATCGCAAGCCACTTGGCCACGGTGCAAGCTGTGGCCCCCAAAGGGCCACCAGCGCCCGCCAAAAGGCGCGGCCATGGCAACGCCACAACCCAGGCAAACGGAACCGCCAATGCGGCCACAAACGGCCTGCCAGGCAGCGCCCGAGAAGGCGACCGCTTCACCGTGGCCGATGATGGCGTGTGGCACATCGGGCTAGATCGTGATGGCGAGCCCACCAAGCCCCAATGGCTGTGCAGCCGCTTGGATGTGCCGGCCCGCATCCGCGATCAAGACGGCCAGGGCTGGGGCCTGTTGCTGGCTTTTGAAGACCACGAAGGCAAAGCCAAGCGCTGGGTGTTGCCTTCGCGCCTGCTGGCCACCGATGGGGTGGAGTATCGAGCCGCGCTGTACAGCATGGGCCTAAGCCTGAGCCCTAGCCCAGCGACCCGCAACCTACTGGCGCAGTACCTCCTGAGCCGCAACCCCAGCGAGCTGGCCATCAGCACAGAGCGAATAGGCTGGCACCACATCGGTGAAGGCGTGGCGTTTGTCTTACCCCATGAAACCATCGGTGAAAGCGCAGGCCGCATCCTGTTTCAGAGTGACGGTGCCACTGCAAACACCTACCGCTGTCAGGGCACGCCCGAGCAATGGCGCGACCGCGTGGGCCGCCTGTGCATCGGCAATAGCCGCGTGGCATTCGTGGTGGCGGTTGCCTTTGCAGGCCCTCTGTTGCGCTGGGCAGGGCTTGAGAGCGGCGGGTTTCACTTGCGCGGCATTGGGGGGGAAGCAAGCAGCGGGGGCAAGACCACCGCCTCGAAGGTAGCCGCCAGCGTGTACGGTGGCCCCAACTATTTGCAGAGCTGGCGCACCACAGACAACGCAATCGAATACCTGGCCGCCCAACACTGCGACGGTGTGTTGATCTTTGATGAAATCGCGATGATTGACCCAAAGGTGATCGGTGCTGCTATCTATACCCTGGCCAATGAGCAAGGCAAGGCCCGCGCCACCCGCACGGGTGCCATACGCCCCCGGCTTACTTGGAAGGTCACCTTCTTGAGTTCTGGCGAGATCAGCTTGGCCGACCACATGGCAGAGGGCGGGCAGCGCACCCGAGCTGGTCAAGAAGTGCGCCTAGCCGAGATACCAGCCGACGCGGGCCAGGGCATGGGGGTTATTGAACAACTGCATCACCTAGACAACTCCAAGGTGTTTGTTGAACACATCGAAGCCCTGGCCGCCCGCTTCTACGGGGCCACGGGCCGGGCTTGGTTGCAGTGGTTGGTTGACCACGCCGATGGCCTCAGAACGCGCATTAAAGACGCCGCCGATGCCTTGGCACTGGCCATGGTCCCCGAGGGTGCAGCCAAGCAAGTGCATCGTGTGGGCGCACGCTTTGCCCTTGTGGGCGCAGCGGGTGAGCTGGCGACCGACGCGGGCTTAACCGGCTGGCCAGCCGGTGAAAGCGAACGCGCTGCCCGCGTTTGCTTCAATGCCTGGCTGGCCGCACGGGGGGGCATTGGCAATGGCGAGGTGATGGCGATGCTGCGCCAGGTGCGACGGTTTCTAGAAATGCATGGCGAGGGACGGTTCACCGCTTGGAGACGGGCCGACGACGACCACAACCCCAAGACCTTAAGCCGCGCCGGATTCAGGAAACCAGTCAACGACCGAGGCGACCCCCTCACATCGGATGCCGACCCTGTTGAGTTCTTTGTTCTGCCCGAGGTCTTCAAGTCCGAGGTTTGCCAGGGCTTCGACGTAAACGCCGTGGCCCGCGTGCTGAAAGACCACGATTGCCTGGTCACAGAAGGCGACCGCCTGCAATGCAAGGTGCGCCTGCCCGGCATGGGCTTGACCCGCTGCTACCGCATCACGCCCGCCATCTTTGCCCTGGACCTTTGACGCGCCAGCCACGCCCACTGCTTGGCCAGGCTGTGCAGCCGTTGGTAGTGGTGCACCCCAAGCCGAGCCGCTTCAATTTCCCCGCAACGCGAGCGCGGGCCGCCAAAGGGCGGCGGGGGCGGGACTACCTTCGCGCCAGACCCCAGGGGGGCGGGGGGACTTTGGGTCCTCCCTGGCATCGGGTGAAGCGGGTAATGCGAGCCCCGACAGCCCCCTAGTCAGCCGCCCTAGAAGTTACTGAAATCCGCGTGTACCAAGTGGTGCGCAGAGCGCCCGGCCCACGCAACGGCGCTGGCTTTTTGGCCCCAGCCGACCGACGCCCGAACCACCCCGGAAGCTAACGGAATGAGTTGTCCCCGCTGTCCCCGGCTAGGCAGCGGCTGTCCCCGGTACCCACCGGGGACAGAATTCTTCAATGTTGACAATGGCTTAGGTGGGGTTTTCGAGTTTGTCCCCGGTGTCCCCGGTGATTTGAGGTCACCACCCGGAGCAAAACCGCGCCGGGAGCTTCGGGGAATTGGGTTTTTTGGGCCTGGCTGTGGCGCTTGCACGGCCTGCAAAGCGAGTGGCAGCCCGCCCCAAGGTACCGAATGCGGCAAGGTACCGAATACGGGTTGCCAGAGCTGCCGCGTTGGCACGGCCTACAAGCTGGGGAGTACCCGCCCGGTGACTCAGTGGCCCGGCCACCGACCTACCCCGCCCCGAGCTACCCCCCGGCTTAGGTACTCCCGAGGGTTATCCATGGCGCGGGCGAATTGGGCCGCGCTGCATCGCAAGGTCACGGCCGCACCCCAGGGGGTTATATCGGCGGGCTGCTGCGCCTGGTGCCCACACACCGCCAGGCTACGCCCCCCACAGCCCACCGCCTGGCGGCCACCCCCACCCCCACCCCGTTGGGTCCCTTCAGGCCCGATCTGCCAAGCGGGTAATTCAAGCCACTTCACCGCGCCAGCGCGGCGCTTTTCAAAGTGGTTGACACATGGTTGACAACGACCAGCCCAGCCATGGCCACCGTGACCCCCTACCCCAGCCCTGATACCCCTCCCCCCCTGAACGACCCCTACAACTACCCCCCAAAGGGCGCGGATGGCCTTACACTTCTACGAACCGCAATGGAAGCTAAGTTGCTGTTCTCAAAGGGAAAAACGAAAAAGCCCGGAAGGCTATGGACCTTACCGGGCTTGCAATTGGTGGGTGGTATAGGGATCGAACCTATGGCCCCCGCCGTGTGAAGGCGATGCTCTACCGCTGAGCTAACCACCCTGGCTGAGCAGCCGCAGGTGTGTGGCTACTCAATCAAGAGCCCATGACTATAGCATAGCGGCGCCCTGCCCCTTAGGCCGCCGAAGCCTCGCGCGGCCAGACAGTTCTGCCGCCGCTGGCCTTGTCGATGGCTTTGAGGATGGCCTGGTGTTCTGCCACTTCGTCCGGCCGAGCGGTAATGACTGGAAGATCCAGCGTGCGCACATCGATGCCGGCAGCGGCCAGCTGGCCGCCGGGGGTGTGGGACACATCCATCAAGAGCGCTTCTTGCCCGCGGGTCATGGCGATGTAGACGTCGGCCAGCAAACCCGCATCCAACAGGGCGCCGTGGAGCGCGCGGCCGGAGTTGTCTACCCCCAAGCGTTCGCACAGGGCGTCCAGCCCGTTGCGGCGGCCGGGGTACAGGTCTTTGGCCATGGTCAGGGTGTCGATGACGCCCGCCACGTGCTCGGACAGCGGCCCGATCCCTGCTCGACTGAGTTCTTTGTTCAAAAAGCCCACGTCAAAGGGGGCGTTATGGATGATGAGCGTGGCGCCGCGCACGTAGTCCACCAGTTCGGTGGCAATGAGCTCGAAGCCGGGTTTGTCCCCGAGAAACTCGGTGGTCAGGCCGTGCACTTTCAGTGCCTCGGGGTCGCTGTCGCGCCCGGGGTTCAGGTAGTGGTGCAGGTTACGGCCCGTCAGCTTGCGATCGACCATCTCGATGCAGCCGATTTCAATCACACGGTGGCCCGCATCGGGGCTCAGACCCGTGGTTTCGGTATCCAGAATCACGTGGCGCATGGTGTGCCGGGCTCAGTGGCGCTCTTTGGCGTGGTTGATGGTGTATTTGGGCAGCTCCACCACCAGATCGGTTTGCGCCACATAGGCTTGGCAGCTCAGGCGAGATTGCGGCGTGAGGCCCCAGGCGCGGTCGAGCAAGTCTTCTTCATTCTCGTCAGCCTCGTTCAGGCTGGCCAAGCCTTCGCGCACGATGATGTGGCAGGTGGTGCAGGCACAGCTCATGTCGCAGGCGTGCTCAATCTCAATGCCGTGGTCCAGTAGCACTTCGCAAATGGAGCTGCCCACGCCCGCTTGCACGGTGGCACCGTTGGGGCAGATTTCGGCGTGGGGCAAGATTTTGATGACAGGCATGGCTAGGTGGCGCTTGCGCGGCGTTAAAGGGACTGCACCGTGCGCCCAGCCAAGGCCTGGCGAATGCTGTGGTTCATGCGCTCGGCCGCAAAGGCTTCGGTGCCCTTGGCCAGCGCGGTGGTGGCGGCTTCGATGTCGGCGGCGTTGTGGCTGCTGGCAGCTACGCGCTTGAGCTGATCCATCAAGGCGTCAATGTCCACACGGTCGGATGCCTGCAGCAGTTGTCCATCGGCTTGCAGGGCGCTGGCGGTGGCCAGCAGCAGGCGGTCAGCGTCCAATTTGGCCTCGGCCAGGGCGCGGGCGCGGATGTCGTCTTGCGCGGTGGCAAAGCTGCTTTGCAGCATGTGGGCGATTTGGTCGTCGGTCAGGCCATAGCTGGGTTTGACTTGCACCTGCGCTTGCACGCCGCTGCCCTGCTCTTGCGCACTGACTTGCAGCAGCCCGTCGGCATCCACGGTGAAGGTGACACGGATGCGCGCCGCGCCCGCAGCCATGGGCGGGATGCCGCGCAGCTCGAATCGCGCCAGGCTGCGGCAGTCTTGCACCAAATCGCGTTCGCCTTGCACCACATGCAAAGCCAGCGCGGTTTGGCCATCTTGGTAGGTGGTGAAGTCTTGCGCCATAGCGGTGGGAATGGTCTGGTTGCGCGGCACGATGCGCTCGACTAAGCCGCCCATGGTTTCTAGGCCCAGCGACAGGGGAATCACGTCCAGCAGCAGCACGTCGTCGCGCCGCTGGTTGCCCGCCAGCAGGTCTGCCTGAATAGCCGCGCCAAGGGCCACCACTTCATCCGGGTTCAGGTTGGTGAGTGGCTCACGCCTGAAGAGATGCTGCACCGCTGCGCGGATTTGCGGCATGCGGGTAGAGCCCCCGACCAGCACCACGCCTTGCACCTGCTCGGGTGTCAGGCGCGCGTCGCGCAGGGTGCGGCGGGCCGCTTGCAGGGTGCGTTCAGTGAGCGGCGCGGTCAGCGCCTCAAACGCCGCGCGCGACAAGCCCAGCGCTGGGCTTGAAGAAAAAAGCCCCGCTTCGCCCTGAAAATAAGCGCTGACAGCTATCTCTTTTGTAGCATCCGACCCGCTGGACAGCGCTTCTTTGCAAGCGCGCGCGGCACGGCGCAGCACCGATGTTTGGATGGCCGTGGGCTCGCTCAAGGCGAGCTGGGCAGCGGCCCACTGGGCGATGGCGTGGTCGTAGTCGTCGCCACCCAGAGCGGAATCGCCACCGGTAGCCAGCACTTCAAACACCCCGCCGCTCAAACGCAGGATGCTGATGTCAAAGGTGCCACCGCCCAGGTCATACACCGCATAAATGCCTTCGCTGGCGTTGTCCAAGCCATAGGCCAGCGCGGCAGCGGTGGGCTCATTGATCAGCCGCAGCACGTTCAGCCCCGCCACCTGCGCCGCGTCTTTGGTGGCTTGGCGCTGGGCGTCGTCAAAGTAAGCGGGCACGGTGATGACGGCGCCATACACGTCGTCATTAAAGGTGTCTTCTGCCCGGTAGCGCAGCGTGGCCAGAATCTCAGCGCTGATTTCTACCGGGCTCTTGGTGCCGTGCTGGGTGTGCACTTGCACCATGCCGCCGCCTTCGGGCTGCACCAACGCGTAGGGCGGACGGGCGCCATCGCCCAGATCAGCCAGGCTTCGACCCATGAGCCGCTTGACCGACGCAATCGTGTTGGCCGGGTCACCCGCCTGTGCCGCCAGCGCTGCCGCCCCAATTTGCCGCCCGCCTTCGGGCAAGTAGCGCACCACGGATGGCAGGAGCACCTTGCCAGCGTCATCGGGCAGGCATTCGGCCACGCCGTTGCGCACTGCGGCCACCAGCGAATGCGTGGTGCCCAGGTCAATGCCCAGCGCAATGCGGCGCTGGTGCGGGTCCAGGGACTGGCCTGGCTCTGAAATTTGTAGCAAACCCATGGGTCTATTGTCCCAGCGCGTCGCGCCGGTCCAGTGCCTCGCTCTGGATTCGCTCAATGAACATCAGGGCTCTGACCTCTTGCGCGGCGCGGGTGGTGGCTTGGGGGTCCGCCGCGCCCGGTTCTAGCGCTTGCGCGCAGCGGTCAAGGGTTTGCGCATGCGCGGCTTGCACGTCGGCCAGCAACGTATCCAGGTGGGCGGCGCTGCGGGCGTCGTCTAGCGCTTCGCGCCACTGCATTTGCTGCATCAAAAACGCTGGGGGCATGGCGGTGTTGCGCTCGGCGTTGATGGGCGAGCCGCGCAGTTCGCACAGGTACGCGGCGCGTTTGAGCGGGTCTTTGAGCCGCTGATACGCCTCATTGATGCGCACGCTCCATTGGGTGGCCAAGCGCAGCGCAGCGTCGCCCTGGGCCACAAAGCGGTCAGGGTGGGCTTCGCGTTGCAGCTGCTTCCAACGGGTGTCTAGCCCGGCGCGATCGAGTTCAAACCGCTCGGGCAGGCCGAAGAGTTCAAAGTCGTTGGATTGCAGGTTCATGAAAGCGGCGGGGCGACAGGTGGTGTCAAAACGCTATAAAAACAATAGCTGCTTGGGGCGTAGAAACGGCCGCTGGGCCCAAAAAAAGGCCGCCAATTCAGGCGGCCCTTGGCAGGTGCGCAGGCGCCGACGCCACTACACCCGAAAACTTTCGCCACAACCACAGCGGTCGCGCTCGTTAGGGTTGACGAACTTAAAGCCTTCGTTCAAGCCCTCGCGCACAAAGTCAAGCTGGGTGCCGTCGAGGTAGGCCAGGCTTTTGGGGTCTACCAGCACCTTGATGCCGCGGTCTTCAAACACCACGTCTTCGGTGCTGATCTCGTCGACATATTCCAGCTTGTAGGCCAGGCCCGAACAACCAGTGGTCTTGACCCCTAAGCGCACACCCACGCCGCGACCACGCTTGCTTAAGTAGCGCGAGACATGCCGGGCGGCAGATTCAGACAGGGAGATGGCCATAGGGGCGGTTGCGAGAGCTTGGAATGCAGCGCGCGGGTATTGCCGCGTATCAGGCGGCTTGCGCCGGCGATTCTTGGGTGGTGTCTTGGGAATGTTTGGCGCGGTAGTCGGCCACCGCCGCCTTGATGGCATCTTCAGCCAAGATGGAGCAGTGGATTTTGACGGGCGGCAGCGCCAGTTCTTGCGCGATTTCGCTGTTCTTCAACTGCGCAGCTTGCTCAAGGGTTTTGCCCTTCACCCATTCAGTCACCAGTGAGCTCGATGCAATGGCCGAGCCGCAGCCATAAGTTTTAAAGCGTGCGTCTTCGATCACGCCGGTGTCGGGGTTCACCTTGATTTGCAGCTTCATGACGTCGCCGCAGGCCGGTGCGCCCACCATGCCGGTGCCCACGTCTTCATCGCCTTTGTCAAACGATCCGACGTTGCGGGGGTTTTCGTAGTGGTCAACCACCTTTTCGCTGTAGGCCATGGTGAGGTGCTCCGAAAGTAAACAACAGGCAATGTAAGGTGGGGCGCGCCGTGCCCCGCTTCAATAGACCGGGTGACGCTTCAGTGGGCGGACCACTGAATGGTGCTCAAGTCCACGCCGTCTTTGTACATCTCCCACAGCGGCGACAAATCGCGCAGCTTGGCCACGTTGTGGCGGATGGTGGAGATGGCGTAGTCAATTTCTTCGGCGGTGCTGAAACGGCCGACGGTCATGCGCAAGCTGCTGTGGGCTAATTCGTCGCTGCGGCCCAGGGCGCGCAGCACATAGCTTGGCTCCAGGCTGGCTGAGGTGCAAGCCGAGCCGCTGGACACCGCCAAGCCCTTGATGCCCATGATGAGCGATTCGCCTTCGACGTAGTTAAAGCTCATGTTCAGGTTGTGCGGCACGCGTTGAGTAGCGTGACCGTTGATAAACACCTGCTCAATGTCGCGCAGGCCGTCTAGCAGACGCCGCTGCAACATCTGGGCATGGGCCCAGTCTTTTTCACGCTCCAGCCGCGCCAGTCGGAAGGCTTCTCCCATGCCCACACACTGGTGCGTGGGCAAGGTGCCCGAACGCATGCCGCGCTCATGGCCGCCTCCGTGCATCTGGGCTTCAAGCCGCACACGGGGCTTGCGGCGCACATACAGCGCACCGATGCCTTTGGGGCCATAGGTTTTGTGGCTGGCCAAGCTCATCAAATCAACCGGCAGCGTGGTCAGATCGATGGCCACTTTGCCTGTGGCTTGGGCGGCGTCCACGTGGAAGATGATGCCCTTGCTGCGGCACAGCGCGCCAATGGCGGCGATGTCTTGGATGACACCGATTTCATTGTTGACGTACATCACGCTGATGACCGTGGTGTCAGGGCGAATGGCGGCTTGCAGGGCAGCCATGTCGACCAGGCCATCGGCTTGCACGTCTAAATAGGTGGCTTCAAAGCCTTGGCGTTCGAGTTCGCGCACCGTGTCAAGCACCGCCTTGTGCTCGGTTTTCACCGTGATCAGATGACGGCCCTTGTCTTTGTAGAAGTGCGCCGCACCCTTTAACGCCAAGTTATTGCTTTCAGTGGCGCCGCTGGTCCAGACAATTTCGCGCGGATCCGCACCGATGAGTTCGGCCACCTGCTCACGCGCGGTTTCCACCGCTTTTTCGGCTTCCCAACCCCAGGCATGGCTGCGTGACGCAGGGTTGCCAAAGTGCTCGCGCAACCAAGGGATCATGGCGTCGACCACCCGCGGGTCCACCGGGTTGGTAGCCCCGTAGTCCATATAGATGGGGAAGTGCGGCGTCATGTCCATGTCAGGTGCTCAAAGCGGGTTGGGTACATCACTACAAACTACTTGGCGAAGGCGTTGCCCAGGGCAAACACTGAATTCGGCGCATTCACACGAATGGGCTTGACCACCGGCATGGCCGAAATGGCGCGCTTGGGGCTGGGCTTGTCTTCGATCTCGATGCCCTTGGCGAGTTGTTCATCTACCAAACGCTGCAGGGTGACCGAATCCAAAAACTCCACCATGCGCTGGTTCAAGGCCGACCACAGCTCATGCGTCATGCAACGGCCGCCTTCGCCGCCACAGTTTTCTTTGCCGCCACATTGGGTGGCGTCAAGCGGCTCGTCCACCGACACGATGATGTCAGCCACGGTAATTTCGTGCGCCTTGCGGCCCAGGGTGTACCCGCCGCCGGGGCCGCGGGTGGATTCAACCAGCTCGTGTCGGCGTAACTTGCCGAACAGCTGTTCGAGGTACGACAGCGAAATTTGCTGACGCTGGCTGATGGCTGCCAAGGTGACCGGGCCGCCGCTTTGGCGAAGGGCCAAGTCAATCATGGCGGTTACTGCAAACCGGCCTTTTGTTGTGAGACGCATGGAAATGCTCCTGTTTGAGTCAAGCTGGCTGATCGATGTAACCCCGGCTTTTCGCGGCTCGCGGTGCGCGAACCGATGGAGCTGAGGTGTCCTGCCCTACCCTCTACCAAGGCGTGCAACCTGGGTGGTTACACGGCTTCGGCTGACGTTGGCGCATGGCTTGGTGGTTACGTCTTTCGGCCCTTTTGCTCTTTCAGCAGCACCGACTGTCGGTACTAATTCCTGATTGAATTAGTCAACTTTACCACAAACCCAAACGACACCGTCGGGCAAATATACTCACCAGTCATATGTTTGTCCATACGGTTTTTTTGTGTACTTGATGGGCCATTTGTAGCCGCCTCGCACACAAGTTGGGCGTTCAGTTTGAGGCGCTACCTGCCCGATCCGGCGGGCAGCAAGGCCACGACGTTGTCCGACCCCGGCGCGCCCAACACCTGCTGTTTGAGGGCGGCCAATTGGTCGCGCACCCGTGCCGCTTGCTCAAACTCAAGGCTGCGGGCGTGGTCGAGCATCTTTTTCTCCAGCCGCTTGATTTCGCGGCCCAAGTCCTTCTCACTCACCTCGCCGGCCTGGGCGCGCTCGTCAGCCAAGCGTTGGGCTTCGCGGCCCGCTTTTTCGCTGTAGACGCCATCGATCAAATCGCGCACCTGCTTGACCACGCTGCGCGGCGTAATGCCATTGGCCAAATTGAAGGCGGTCTGCTTGGTGCGCCGACGTTCGGTTTCATCCATGGCCCGCTTCATGCTGTCGGTGATGCGGTCGGCATACAAGATGGCATGGCCGCTGACGTTGCGAGCGGCCCGGCCAATGGTTTGAATCAAGCTGCGCTCGGCGCGCAAGAAGCCTTCCTTGTCGGCGTCCAAGATGGCCACCAGCGACACCTCGGGAATGTCCAGGCCTTCACGCAGCAAGTTGATACCCACCAGCACATCGAAGGCGCCCAAGCGCAGGTCGCGAATGATTTCCACCCGCTCCACGGTGTCGACATCGCTGTGCAAATAGCGCACTTTCACGCCGTTGTCGCTCAAGTAATCGGTGAGCTGCTCGGCCATGCGCTTGGTGAGCGTGGTGATCAGCACCCTTTCGCGCTTGTCCACGCGGATGCGGATTTCTTGCAGCACATCGTCCACCTGGTGGGTGGCGGGCCGCACTTCCACCACCGGATCCACCAGCCCAGTGGGGCGCACCACCTGCTCTACCACCCGGCCTGCGTGTTCGTTTTCGTAGTGCGCCGGGGTGGCTGAGACAAACACCACCTGGCGCATGCGGCGCTCAAATTCGTCGAACTTCAGCGGGCGGTTGTCCAAGGCGCTGGGCAGCCGAAAGCCGTACTCCACCAAGGTGGTCTTGCGCGCCCGGTCGCCGTTGTACATGCCGCCCAACTGGCCGATGAGCACATGGCTTTCGTCTAGAAACATCAGCGCATCGCGGGGCAAATAGTCGGTGAGCGTGCTGGGGGGTTCGCCCGGTGCGGCACCGCTCAAATGGCGGGTGTAGTTTTCAATGCCCTTGCAGTGACCGACTTCGCTGAGCATTTCTAGGTCAAAGCGGGTTCGCTGCTCCAGCCGTTGGGCCTCTACCAGTTTGCCCATACCCACCAGTTCTTTGAGCCGTGAGTCCAACTCCAGCTTGATGGTCTCCACGGCCGCCAGCACCCGGTCGCGCGGGGTGACGTAGTGGCTGCTGGGGTAGACAGTAAAGCGAGGAATCTTTTGTTTGATGCGGCCGGTGAGCGGGTCAAACAGGCTTAAGGATTCCACCTCGTCGTCAAACAGCTCAATGCGAATGGCCAACTCAGAGTGTTCGGCCGGAAACACGTCAATGGTGTCGCCACGCACGCGGAATTTGCCGCGGCTGAAGTCTTGCTCATTGCGCTGGTACTGCATGCGAATGAGCTGGCCGATGGTGTCGCGCTGGCTCATTTTGTCGCCGGTGCGCAGCGTCATCACCATGCGGTGGTAGCTCTCGGGTTCACCAATGCCGTAGATGGCCGACACCGTGGCCACGATCACCACGTCGCGCCGCTCCAGCAGGCTTTTGGTGCAGCTCAGGCGAAGTTGTTCGATGTGCTCATTGATGGCGCTGTCTTTTTCAATGAACAAATCGCGCTGCGGCACATAGGCTTCGGGCTGGTAGTAGTCGTAGTAGCTGACGAAATACTCCACCGCGTTCTTGGGGAAGAACTCCCGCATTTCGCTGTACAGCTGCGCGGCCAGCGTCTTGTTGGGCGCAAACACAATGGCCGGGCGGCCCATTTGCGCAATGACGTTGGCCATGGTGAAGGTTTTGCCCGAACCCGTCACGCCCAACAGGGTTTGAAACACCTCACCATCGCGGATGCCTTCGACCAACTGTTCAATGGCCGCCGGCTGGTCACCCGCAGGTGCATAGGGCTGGTACAGCTCAAAGGGCGAATCGGGGTAGCGCACAAAGCTGCCGTTAGGCGGCGCGGCAACAGCGGCATCAAGCGAAGCCAAATCGGCATGAACAGGGGCTGAAAGCGGCAGGTTTGCGGTCATCACACGCCCGTAAAATTAAAGGTCAACCCGCTAGGTTAGCTCAGCGTTAGCTAATTCCAGTCTCTGTTTGTGGCCTTGGCCCATTCCCGTTTTTCAAGGACTCGCTCCATGTCGTTGTTTGCCGCCGTCGAAATGGCTCCCCGTGACCCCATCTTGGGCTTAAACGAAGCCTTTGGGGCTGACCCAAGCACCCAAAAGGTCAACCTGGGCGTGGGGGTGTACTTCGACAACACCGGCAAGCTGCCGTTGCTGCAGTGCGTGCAAAAAGCGGAGTCGCTCATGATGGAAAAGCCCAGCGCTCGTGGCTATCTGCCCATTGATGGCATTGCGGCCTATGACGCTGCCGTCAAAGCGCTGGTGTTTGGTGCGGACAGCGAAGCCGTCACTGGCGGCCGCGTGGCCACGGTGCAGGCGCTGGGCGGCACAGGAGGCCTGCGCATTGGGGCCGATTTCTTGAAAAAGCTCTACCCCAACGCCCGGGTGCTGATTAGCGACCCCAGCTGGGAAAACCACCGCGCCCTGTTCACCCAGGCCGGTTTTGTGGTGGACAGCTACCCCTACTACGACGCCGCCACCCGCAGCGTGAACGTGGCGGGCATGCTGGCCGCGCTGAAAGCCGCCCCAGCAGGCACCATCGTGGTCTTGCACGCCTGCTGCCACAACCCCACTGGTTATGACATCACCCCCGCTGATTGGGACGCCGTGGTGGCCGCCTGCAAAGCCAGTGGCTTGGTGCCCTTTTTAGATATGGCCTACCAAGGCTTTGGCTACGGCATTGCCGAAGACGGCGCGGCGGTGGCCAAGTTTGTGGCTGCGGGCCTGACGTTTTTGGTATCCACCAGCTTTTCCAAAAGCTTCAGTCTGTACGGCGAACGCGTGGGTGCTTTAAGCGTGCTGTGCCAGAACAAAGACGAAGCCGCCCGGGTGCTAAGCCAATTGAAGATCGTCATTCGCACCAACTACAGCAACCCACCGACCCACGGCGGTGCTGTGGTGGCGCGGGTGCTGAACACCCCCGAATTGCGCGCCTTGTGGGAAGAAGAGCTGGCCGGCATGCGGGTCCGCATCAAGCAGATGCGCCAAGCGCTGGTAGAGGGCCTAAAAGCCGCCGGTGTGCAGCAAGACATGGGCTTTATCACCCAGCAAATTGGCATGTTCAGCTATTCGGGCTTGAGCAAAGACCAAATGGTGCGCCTGCGCTCTGAATTTGGGGTGTACGGCACCGACACCGGCCGCATGTGCGTGGCCGCCTTGAACAGCGGCAACATTGGGCACGTGTGCGCATCGATTGCGCGGGTGCTCTAAGGCGCGTGCTGGTCAGCGCGGCGCCAGCGAGCCGCAGGCCTTGAACCCAATCGGGCTGTTGCGCCCTATTTAAGGGCGTAAGCAGCTATTAAATCAATAGCGACCCATGGGTTTGAGCCCCAAGATCCTGCGCTGAATTGACGCAAAGCCGCCACGCATTTCCGGGCCAGCGGCGGTTATATTGCACTGCAACAAAAGTGGAGTTGCGCATGCTGTATCAGATCTACGAATCCCAGCGCTCGTTGCTAGAGCCCTTTGCCGACTTTGCCCAAGCCGCTGCCAAGCTCTACGGCAACCCAATGAACGCGTTCGGCCAGGTGCCGTTTGCCCAGCGCGCCGCCGCCGCATATGACCTGTTCTACCGCCTGGGCAAAGACTACGAAAAACCCGAATTCGGCCTGCGGGTGGTGGATGTGCGCGGGGTGGAAGTCGCCATTCACGAGCGCATTGAGATCAACAAACCTTTTTGTGAGCTGCGCCGCTTCAAGCGCTTCAGTGATGACCCGGCCACCCTCACCCGCCTGAAAGGCCAGCCCGCCGTGTTGGTGGTGGCGCCCTTGTCGGGCCACTACGCCACGCTGCTGCGCGACACCGTGCGCACCCTGCTCAGCGACCACAAGGTCTACATCACCGACTGGAAAAACGCCCGGCTGGTGCCGCTGTCTGACGGTGAATTCCATCTCGACGACTATGTGAACTATGTGCAGGAATTCATCCGCCACCTGCAGGCCAAGTATGGGCAATGCCACGTGATCAGCGTGTGCCAGCCCACTGTGCCGGTGTTGGCAGCGGTGTCGCTAATGGCCAGCCGCGGCGAGGCCACGCCCTTGAGCCTGACGATGATGGGCGGCCCGATTGACGCGCGCAAATCGCCCACTGCGGTGAACAACTTGGCCATGAACCGCAGCTTTGCCTGGTTTGAAAACAACGTCATCTACCGCGTGCCCACCAACTACCCGGGCGCTGGGCGGCGGGTGTACCCCGGGTTTATGCAGCACAGCGGTTTTGTGGCGATGAACCCCGACCGCCACGCCAAAAGCCACTTTGATTACTTCAAAGACCTGCTCAAGGGCGACGACGCCAGCGCCGAAGCGCACCGCGCCTTCTACGACGAATACAACGCCGTGCTGGACATGGACGCTGACTACTACTTGGAAACCATTCAAACGGTGTTCCAAGATTTCAAGCTAGTCCATGGCACCTGGGACGTGAAAAGCCCCGATGGCGTGCTAGAGCGGGTGCGCCCGCAAGACATCGCCCACAGCGCTGTACTGACCGTTGAGGGCGAGTTAGACGACATTTCAGGATCGGGCCAAACGGCGGCGGCGCATGATTTGTGCACCGGTGTACCCAAAGACCGCCACCAACACTACGAGGCCAAAGGCGCCGGGCATTACGGCATCTTCAGCGGCCGCCGCTGGCGCGACATGGTCTACCCGGTGGTGCGCAGCTTTATTGCCAGCCACCATGTGGTACCCGTGGCGCCTGCCGAAAGCGAGGCGCCCGCCCCAGCACCAGCTAGCCGCCCGGCGCGCAAAGCGCCGCGTGTGGCTTCTGCCAAAACCCCAGCCCCAGCCCCGGCACCCGCTGCAGTGGCCCGCACCCGGCGCCCCAGCGCCAAGGTCGCTCCGCCCAAGCGCGCTGCTGCGCCGCGCCGCAAGGCTTAAGCAGTGGGCCTGCCACGCCTCGGCTTCGCCTGAAGCACCATGGCCGACGCGGCGCGTTTGCCTTTCGTGGCCGCCACGCCGTTGGCGGATTTGTCGTCGGCCGCAGCGGCCGTGCATGCAGTGCTGCCCCAAACGCAATGCACACGCTGCGGCTATCCCGACTGCGCCGCCTATGCGCAGGCCATTGCGGACCAAGGTGTCGCCATTAACCAATGCCCGCCTGGTGGAGATGAAGGCATCGTGCGGCTGTCAAAAGTAACGGGGCGACCTGTTGCGCCGCTCAACCTCGAGCACGGCACGGAAGGCCCGCGCACCGTGGCCGTCATAGATGAAACCTGGTGCATCGGTTGCACCCTGTGCGTGCAAGCTTGCCCCACCGATGCCATCTTGGGCGCCTCCAAATGGATGCACACCGTGGTGGAGCCCGACTGCACTGGCTGCGAACGCTGCGTGCCCGTCTGCCCAGTGGACTGCATCGAGCTGATACCGGTCAGCGGCAGCGCCACGGGTTGGGCCGCCTGGAGTGCCGACTTGGCGCACACCGCCCTGCAGCGTTATCTGCAGCGCGACCAGCGCTTGCAGCACGATCAGCGCCAGCGCGAACTGCGCCATGAAACCGTGCTGCGCGACAAACTCAGCGACTTAGGCGCGCATTCGCTTGTGACCGACCCCGAATTGCTGGACACCAAACGCGCCCTGGTGGAGCAGGCCTTGCGCCGCGCGCAGGCCAACCGGGCGCACCCGCAGCGCAGCGATTCACGCGAAACGGGCGACACTTGAACGGGCGACACCTGATCTGAGCCGCCCCGTGGCTGCGCGCCGAATGGCGGATTAGGCCAGCGACTTGTACACCCCACAGCCCAAGTACACGTCATCCACCTTGGACACATACGAAATCTTCACCTGCACCCGGCCGGTGGTGGGGTTGGTGATTTCGTATTCCACCCAGCCCGGCTCGGCGTCGGCCTGCTCTGCAATGCCGTTGATCAGCGCATTGCCATCGATGCCGGGCACGTCTTGCACCTTGGTGCCCACTTTGGCTTGGTTGCCGCCAAAGGCCAGGTACTTGCCTGACCGGTCCAGCGCAAACACATACATGTCGCGATCAAAGAAACCGTTGGCGCGATCGGTGATGTCGCGCAAGAAAGAGTCGCGCCCCGCGCTGCGGCTGCGGTGCTGCACCGCGCGCTCAACCAGGGCCACCGCCTCATGCGGGGCGCCTTGCTGCAACTCGAACACCGCCGCAGCAGAGGTGAGCGTTTCAGCCCGGTGCTGCGCAGCGCGGGATTGGTTGGTGGCCATTTCCACCATGGCGGCATTGCGCTGGGTGATCTCATCCAACTGCTGCACCGCGCCCATGATTTCTTGCAGGCTGCTGCTTTGCTCGGTGCTGGAGCGGGAAATGCCCGACACGCTGTCAGACACCCGCCGAATGCCCGTGACGATGGCTTCAATGTCGGCACCTGCGCGGCGAATGCGCTGCACCGAAGCCTCTACCTGTGCCGATGAATCTTGAATCAGCCCGCGAATCTCGCGCGCACTGGCCGCTGAGCGCTGCGCCAGGCTGCGCACTTCCGAGGCCACCACCGCAAAGCCCCGACCCTGCTCGCCCGCACGGGCAGCTTCCACCGCCGCGTTCAGCGCCAAGATATTGGTTTGGAAGGCGATGCTGTCAATGGTGCCGATGATCTCGTTCATGCGGTTGGCACTTTGCTGGATGGCCTCAACCGACTTGACCGAATCGCCCATGGCGTTGGCGCCTTTTTCGGCCAGCTCGCGCACTTGTACGGCTTCTTGATCCACCCCAGTGGCGGCCTGCGCGTTGTTCTGCACGTTGTCGACCAGGCCATGCAAGCTCGCGCGGGTTTGCTCCAAATTGGCCGCTTGCGATTCGGTGCGGTTGGACAACTCCGCCGTGCCTGCGGCCAGCACCTTGCCCGAATGCGCCAACAGCGCGGCGCTGGAACCCACCTCAGCCACCATCGAAGACACTCCGCCCACCATGCCGCGCACCTTGGCGGCCAGATCGCCCAACTCGTCTTTGCTGCGCACGGTGACCACGGCGCGCAAATGCCCTTCGGCCACTTGCTGCATGGCGTAGCCCAAGCGGCGCAGGTCCACCATGAGTGACTTGTAGAAGCACAGCATCAAGTACAGCAGCAGCAACAAGCCGATGGCCAAGCCCATCGTGAGCCAAGCGAATGCAGAGCGCTGCTGGCCCACGCGGGCCAACAACTCTGCTTGCAAAGAAGTCTTCAGCGCCTCTTGCAAGCTGGCCACGGATGCCATGGCCTGTTGGGCGGTCTGGCCCAGTGCAGCCGCGTCGCGCTTGGCTTGCGCATTGGCATAGGCCGTGTCGGTGCTGGTGGCCAGGGCTTGCACTGCATTAAAGGCAGCTGTGGCCTTGTCGCCCCACCCGGCGGGATCGGCGCCATGGCGCTGGGCACCGGCCAAGGTTTGGCGCAACTGGGCCAACTCCACCACCAGCTCGCCCGCGCGTGAGCGCACGGCGGACAGCACCATTTCATCGGTGGATTCGGCGTAGCGTTGGGCCGCAATGCCGGTGGTGGCCACCGTCAGGGTGAGCGTGGGGCTGTGCAGCACCACGGCCTCCATCAACAAATACGGGCCTGCCACCGGCTCGTAGAGCAAGCTGGATTTTTCGGCCACGTCATACACAAAGGCGCGCATGGCCGCCGATGCCGCCAGGTGCTCCGCCGGGTAGCCCGCACTTTTGCCAGGTGCTGCCACGCCCGACAAGGCTTGGGCGGCGCGGCTCATGGCCTGACGCAATTCGGTGGACTGCAAGCTGGCGTGGGCAGCCGCAGCTTGGTCGACCGCCGTCAGGGCGCGCGCAATGGCCGCTTGCGGCTCTGTGGTGGAGCCCGCCGCGCCGGTTTGCACCGCCCGCGCATGGGCATGGATGGCGTTGCCCAGCGCCAACGCGGGCTGCACCAGCTGCAGCCCATCGGCTTCGCGCTGGGTGCTTTCAATCGAATCACGCAGACCCGACAAAAACAGCGCCGTCACCACCAGCGCCGGCCCAATGATGGCCACGCCTAACAAACCCAGCTTGGCGGCAAAGCGCAGGCGCCGCATCAGCAGCACACCGGGCCGCCACAGGTATAGGCGCTCGTTGGTTACGGCCGCATTGGCTTGGGTCATCGAGAAGTCTCCGTGCTGATGTCGCGAGGGCACCGCAGCCCATCACATTGCAGCTGAAGATAACCGCTGTGCGCCGCCTTCGATATTGGGATTTGCAGGCGAGTGGTCTGCTTTTAAGCCGCCTGCCCTGGGTGACTAGCGCGCCGCTGAAATGAGCTCAGGCGGCGCCTGCACCAACTCAATGAGCACCCCTTCGCCACCCACGGGGAACTGGTCATTGCCCTTCGGGTGCACAAAACAGATGTCGTGCCCCGCTGCGCCGCGTCGAATGCCGCCGGGGGCGAAACGCAGGCCTTGGCTTTCAAGCCAGGCCACCGCCGCGCGCAAGTCGTCTACCCACAAGCCCACATGGTTCAGGGGCGTGGCGTGCACCGCAGGTTTTTTGTCGGGGTCAAGCGGTTGCATCAGATCGACCTCAACCGCCCAGGTACCTTGGCCCGCTTCACAAATGTCTTCGTCGACGTTTTCGCGTTCGCTGACAAACGTGCCCTTGGTGTGCAGGCCCAGCAGATCCACCCACAGATGGCGCAGGCGCTGTTTGTCGGGCCCGCCAATGGCGATTTGCTGGACGCCCAGCACCCGAAACGGGCGCTGGCTTGGCTGGCCCGCGCTCATGCCGCAGCCCCAGCGGATGCAAATTCCACAATGGCCTGGTCCACCGCCAGCGATTCACCTTTGGCCGCCAGCACCTTGGCCACTACGCCATCGGCGCTGGCAAACAGCACGTTTTCCATCTTCATGGCTTCGATCACCGCGACGCGCTCACCGGCCTGCACCTTTTGGCCAGGCTGCACCGCCACGTCGACCAACAGGCCAGGCATAGGCGACAGCACAAAGCGGCTCATGTCGGGCGGCGCTTTGAACGGCATCAGCCGATGCAGCTCCGCCATGCGGGGCGAGCCCACCAGCGCGCGCAGTTGCGTGCCGCCATGGTTGATGACCAGCGCCAAGGGGTTTGCAGCGCTGCCCCGCTCAACTTGGGCAGTAAACGGCCGCCCGTTGACGGTGCCCGTTACCCGCACTTCGTTCAAACGCGATTTACTACTGATTTGATAGCTGCTTGCGCCCACCGATAGGGCGCAAAGGCCGGTTTTGTCGACATACTCCTGCACCTTGACTGGGGTGTAGCTGTGCTGGCCGTTGGCGCCCAGACCAATCACCACCAAATCAGATTCCAAGGGCGCTTGGTGGCCCGCCATCTGCCCGCTGATTGCGGCGGCCCGCTCGCGCGATTTGCGGCGCACATAGGCCGCCAGCGCCACCAAAAAGTGCGGATCGGGGTGCGGCACGTCTTCGGCCTTGAAGCCTTGGCCGTAGTGTTTGGCAATAAAGCCGGTGTCAAAGGTGCCCGCCACAAACTCGGGATGGGCCAGCAGCGCGGCCTGAAACGGCACGTTGCTGCTGATGCCGCGAATCACAAAGCCATTGAGCGCTTCGCGCATCTTGGCAATGGCGTCCTTGCGATCGGTGCCATGCACGATGAGCTTGGCAATCATCGAGTCATAGAACATGGGGATTTCGCCGCCCTCTTGCACGCCGGTGTCCACCCGCACGCCCAGCAGATCAGCCGTGTTGCCCTGCTGCATAGTGGCCGGCGGCGGCGAAAACCGCACCAGCCGGCCCGTGCTGGGCAGGAAGTTTCTAAACGGGTCTTCGGCGTTGATGCGGCATTCCATGGCCCAGCCGTTTCGCTGCACATCGGCCTGGGCCAGAGGGAGCTTTTCGCCCGCGGCCACACGGATCATCAGTTCCACCAAATCCAGCCCGGTGATGCATTCAGTCACCGGGTGCTCCACCTGCAGCCGGGTGTTCATCTCCAGAAAATAAAAGCTCTGGTCAGCGCCCACCACAAACTCCACCGTGCCCGCGCTTTGGTACTTAACGGCTTTGGCCAGCGCCACCGCTTGCTCGCCCATGGCTTTGCGGGTGGCTTCAGTGATGAAAGGCGACGGCGCCTCTTCAATCACCTTTTGGTGGCGGCGCTGGATGGAGCATTCGCGTTCGTTCAAATACAGCACATTGCCGTGCGCATCACCGATCAGTTGGATTTCAATGTGCCGGGGCTGCTGCACAAACTTCTCGATGAAGACGCGGTCATCGCCAAAGCTGTTGCGCGCCTCGTTGCGGCAACTGGTAAAGCCTTCAAACGCCTCGCGGTCGTTGTGGGCCACGCGCAGGCCCTTGCCGCCGCCGCCCGCGCTTGCTTTGATCATCACCGGGTAGCCAATGCCCTGGGCGATTTGCACCGCTTGCTCAGCCGTTTCAATGGCATCGTTGTACCCC
This sequence comes from Comamonadaceae bacterium, assembly GCA_013297985.1. Taxonomy (GTDB): domain Bacteria; phylum Pseudomonadota; class Gammaproteobacteria; order Burkholderiales; family Burkholderiaceae_C; genus JAAFIY01. The sequence goes on from JAAFIY010000031.1 coordinate 26,594, forward strand.
GGTATGCAGTTCACACCTGCGGAAGCTGCTAGCTTTTTGCTAGCAATCTTGTCGCCCATGGCGGCAATGCTGTAGTGCTTGGGGCCGATGAAGGTCAGGCCCTGTTCTTCCACCCGGCGCGCAAAGTCTTCGTTTTCGCTCAAAAAACCGTAGCCGGGGTGGATGGCCTGCGCGCCCGTCTCTTTAGCAGCGGCAATGATCTTGTCGGCCACCAAATAGCTTTCGCGGCTGGGCGCGGGCCCAAGGCGCATCGCCTCGTCGGCCAGCTTGACGTGGCGGGCGTCTTTGTCGGCGTCGGAATACACCGCCACGGTGGCGATGCCCATCTTGCGGGCAGTGGCGATGACGCGGCAGGCGATTTCTCCACGGTTGGCGATGAGGATTTTGTTAAACATGGGTGCCCCTCGCGTCAAACTCGCCTGCAATCGCTTTGCGACTCATGCGATTTGGCTTCGCCGAACCGGCCAAACGGCCGGTTTCGCCGCGGTTGGCGATCAGGATTTTGGTGAACATGCTTAAGTCCGATCAAGGCTTGGCCCGCGCCGGGCCGGTGTGTGGGATCAAGGTGAACTCAGTGCTGCCCATGCGGGCCGCCAACCAGCCATTCAAATGCTTCAACTCAGTGCCGTGCAGCGTATGGGCCAGGTGCACATGCACCTCCCGCTTACCGCTGGTGGTGTCGGTGAGCGCCACGCTGTGCGCCGCAGGTAGCCAGGCCTTCAACTCCCGCGACAAATCAGCAGCGCGCGGCACGCTGTCGGCGGCTAGGCTGTCCAGCCGCTTGGTCATCTGCTGCAGTTCTGCCGTCAAGGCCGACAGCCGTTGATCGCGTTCATCGCCGCGCTGTTTCAGGTCTTTGAGTTGGGCCTCCCCTGCGCGGCGAAATTCAATGGTTACGTCGCCAATGCCTTCCGCGGTCAGCACCGCTACCGCGGCAGACTGCACCCGCGCCTGCTCAGCTTCGCCCAGCACCGTCAGGCGAATCACGCGCTTGTCGGGTTCGATTTCTCGGCCTAGCAGCGCGATGCCTGTCGCTTGCTCTAGCTGCGTCAGTGCGCGCTGAGCAGCCCCTTGAAAGACTTCGTCTTGCACCAGCCGATAGCCCATCCACACGCTAGGTGCCAGCACCGCCACCAAGCCGACGGCGATGGCCGCGCGGTGCCAGCGGCGCACCCCATCGGCCACATCAGCTACGGCGGGCAGGCCCAGGACACGGGCGACCGCCAGCGTGGCAGCCGCGATAAACACGCCATTGATCAAGAACAGAAAAAACGCCCCGCCCGCCATGTCCCAGCGCTGGTGTGCGATGCCAAAGCCCACCGTGCACAAGGGTGGCATGAGCGCCGTGGCAATGGCCACCCCCGGCAGGATGTTGCTAAAGCTGCGCCGCGTAGCCGCCACCATGCCTGCGGCGCCGCCGAAGGCTGCGATCAACACGTCCCACAGCGTGGGCGAAGTGCGGGCCAACAACTCTGAGCCTGGCTCATTCAAGGGGCTCAAGGTGAAGTAAAGCGTGGACGTGACCAAGCTCAGGGCCGCAAACGCCAACAGGCTGAACGCCGCCATGCGAATGAGCCGCAAATCGGCGACCGCCACCCCATAGCCGATGCCCACGATGGGCCCCATCAAGGGCGAGATCAGCATGGCGCCAATGATGACGGCGGTGGAGTTGACATTGAGCCCCACCGACGCAATCAACATGGCAAAGAACAGCACCCATAAGTTGGTGCCGCCAGCGCGTGCGCCATCACGCAAGGCTGCCTCAATCTGGGTGTGTGGGGCCTGATCCTGGCGCAGATCAAACCACTTGAGCAGTTGCTCTTTCACCGCCGCCCCTACAAGGGAATATTGCCGTGCTTGCGCCACGGGTTGTCCAGCTTTTTGTCGCGCAGCATGGTCAGGCTGCGGCAGATGCGTTGGCGGGTCTCATGCGGTTGGATGACGTCGTCGATGTAGCCACGTGCACCGGCCACAAAGGGGTTGGCAAATCGGGCCTTGTATTGCGCTTCACGCTCGGCCAGTTTGGCCGGGTCTTTCTTGTCTTCTCTAAAGATGATTTCTACCGCGCCCTTGGCACCCATCACCGCAATCTCGGCATTCGGCCAGGCCAGGTTGACGTCGCCGCGCAGGTGTTTGCTGCTCATCACGTCATACGCGCCGCCGTAGGCTTTGCGGGTGATGACGGTGACTTTGGGCACGGTGCATTCGGCATAGGCATACAAGAGCTTGGCACCGTGTTTGATGATGCCGCCGTATTCCTGAGATGTGCCCGGCATGAAGCCCGGCACATCCACAAACGTCACCACCGGGATGTGAAAGGCATCGCAAAAACGCACAAAGCGCGCTGCTTTGATGCTGCTTTTGATGTCCAGACAACCCGCCAGCACCAGCGGCTGATTGGCCACGATACCCACAGTGTGGCCATCCATGCGGGCAAAGGCGGTGACGATGTTTTTGGCGTTGTCGGGCTGGATTTCAAAGAAGTCGCCGTCGTCCACCACCTTGGCGATCAGCTCCTTCATGTCATACGGTTTGTTGGGGTTCTCGGGCACCAGGGTGTCCAGGCTTTTTTCAGCCCGGTTGATAGGGTCGCCACCGGCTCGCACCGGCGGCTTTTCGCGGTTGGACAGCGGCAGGTAGTTAAACAGCCTGCGCGTCATCAGCAGGGTTTGCACATCGTCTTCAAACGCCATGTCAGCCACGCCGCTGGTGGTGGTGTGGGTGATGGCGCCGCCCAGTTGTTCGGCGGTGACCTCTTCATGCGTCACCGTCTTGACCACCTCGGGGCCAGTGACAAACATGTAGCTGCTGTCTTTGACCATAAAGATGAAATCGGTCATGGCCGGGCTGTACACCGCGCCGCCCGCGCAGGGGCCCATGATCAAACTGATTTGCGGGATCACCCCGCTGGCCATCACATTGCGCTGAAACACCTCGGCATAGCCACCCAGGCTGGCCACGCCTTCTTGGATGCGCGCGCCGCCGCTGTCGTTTAAGCCAATGACAGGCGCGCCCACCTTCATGGCCTGGTCCATCACCTTGCAAATCTTCTCGGCATGCGCTTCGCTGAGTGCGCCGCCAAACACGGTGAAGTCTTGGCTGAACACAAACACCAAGCGGCCATTGATGGTGCCGTAGCCGGTGACCACGCCGTCGCCAGGAATTTTTTGCTCGGCCATGCCGAAGTCCACGCAGCGGTGCTCTACAAACAAATCCCATTCTTCAAAGCTGCCATCGTCTAACAGCAGCTCCAGCCGTTCGCGGGCGGTGAGCTTGCCTTTGGCATGTTGGGCGTCAATGCGCTTTTGGCCGCCACCCAAGCGGGCAGCGGCGCGTTTGTCTTCGAGTTGTTGAAGGATGTCTTGCATGGTTCAAGCGCCCGCAGTGGGCGAGTTGGAAAGGTCAAACCAGTTGAGCAATTGGCCCGCCGCCGCAGCGGGGGCCATGCGAGCGTCGAGCACGTCTTGTTGCAGCGCAGGCAGGTGTGCCCGCACGGCTGGGTGGGCATGAAAGCGCGCCAGCAAGCGGCTGTGGATGAGACCCGCAAACCAGGCCTGCCGCTGCTGGCGGCGCCGCGCTTCAAAGCGCCCATCGCGTTGGGCTAGCGCGATCAGATCACTCACCGCATTCCACACCGTGGCCACGCCGGTGCCTTGCAGCGCAGACAGTTGCAGCACCGGCACGCTGGCGTGCCCGCGCCCGTGGGCACCCACGATGCGCAAGGCGCTGGTGATCTGCGCCTGGGCGCGGGTGGCGGCGTCGGGGTCAAGGTCGGCCTTGTTGATGGCCACCACATCGGCCAGCTCCATCACGCCGCGCTTGATGGCTTGCAGGTCGTCGCCCGCGTTGGGCAGTTGCAGCAGGCAAAAGCAATCGGTCATGCCGTGCACGGCCGTCTCGCTCTGGCCCACGCCCACGGTTTCCACAATCACGATGTCATAGCCCGCCGCTTCGCACACCAGCATGGCTTCGCGGGTTTTGTCGGCCACGCCGCCCAGGGTGCCGCCGGTGGGGCTGGGGCGGATGTAGGCGCGCTCGTGCATGCTCAAGCGCTCCATGCGGGTTTTGTCGCCCAAGATGGAGCCGCCCGACAGGCTGGAAGATGGATCAATGGTGAGCACCGCCACCCGGTGGCCCTGCTCAATCAAGTGCAGGCCCAGCGCTTCAATGAAGGTGCTTTTGCCTACGCCGGGCACACCGCTCAGGCCCACGCGCAGGGCGCGGCCGGTGTGCGGCATGAGCTGGTTGAGCAGCGCATCGGCCTGCGGGCGGTGGTCAGCGCGGGTGGATTCCAGCAGCGTGATGCACTTGGCCACCGCGCGGCGCTGCGCGGGGCAATCGCCCGCCAGCACGCCATCCACCAGCGCTTGGTGGGCGGCCAACAAAGCGGGCATGTGCATCGGCAGGGCCGTCACAAGTGGGCGCACGGAAGGGTCAACAAGCGCAGCGCTTAGGCCGCCACAGCGGCGCGAATCTGCTCGAGCACATCTTTGGCGCTGGCCACGATTGGCGTGCCCGGGCCATAGATGCCCTTGACGCCCGCTTGATACAAAAAGTCGTAGTCCTGGCGGGGGATGACGCCGCCCACAAACACGATGATGTCGTCAGCCCCTTGGTCTTTGAGCGCCTGGATGATGCCCGGCACCAGGGTTTTGTGGCCAGCGGCCAGGGTGCTAACGCCCACCGCGTGCACGTCGTTTTCAATGGCTTGGCGTGCGCATTCTTCGGGGGTTTGAAACAGCGGGCCCATGTCGACATCAAAGCCCAAGTCGGCATAGGCGGTGGCCACCACTTTGGCGCCACGGTCATGGCCGTCTTGCCCCAGCTTGGCGATCATCACCCGGGGGCGGCGGCCCTGGTCTTCACCAAAGGCGGCAATCTCGGTCTTGAGCTTGTCCCAGCCCTCGGCGCTGTCGTAGGCAGCGGCATACACACCGGTGACTTTTTGGGTGTCGGCGCGGTGGCGGCCGAACACGCTTTCAAGCGCGTCGCTGATTTCGCCCACCGTGGCGCGGGCACGCACCGCGTCCACCGCAGCGGCCAGCAAATTGCCGGGTGTTTCTTCATTCGCTATAGAAATAATAGCTGCCAGCGCCCTATTGACGGCCGCTACGTCGCGTTTGGCTTTGATAGCTTTGAGCTGCGCAATTTGCTGGTCGCGCACCGCCACGTTGTCGATCTCTCGGCTGTCTACTGCGTCTTCTTGCGTCAGCTTGTATTTGTTTACACCCACGATCACGTCTTGCCCGCTGTCAATACGAGCTTGTTTTTCAGCCGCTGCTGCTTCAATCTTGAGCTTGGCCCAGCCGCTGTTTACAGCCCGTGTCATGCCGCCTTGGGTATCGACTTCATCAATGATTTTTTGGGCTGCATCGGCCATGTCTTGGGTGAGCTTTTCCATCATGTAACTGCCCGCCCAGGGGTCGATTACGTTCGTGATGTGGGTCTCTTCTTGCAAGATCAGTTGGGTGTTGCGGGCGATGCGGGCCGAGAACTCGGTGGGCAGCGCAATGGCCTCGTCAAAGCTGTTGGTGTGCAGGCTTTGGGTGCCGCCAAACACGGCGGCCATGGCCTCAACGGTGGTGCGCACGATGTTGTTGTAGGGGTCTTGCTCGGTCAGACTCCAGCCGCTGGTTTGGCAGTGGGTGCGCAGCATCAGGCTCTTGGGGTTCTTGGCACCCACGTCTTGCATGATGCGGCTCCACAGCAAGCGGGCGGCGCGCATCTTGGCAATTTCCAAATAGAAGTTCATGCCGATGGCCCAGAAGAAGCTCAAGCGGCCGGCAAACTCGTCCACATCCAGGCCCTTGGCCATGGCCGTTTTTACATACTCTTTGCCGTCGGCCAGGGTAAAGGCCAGCTCTAGCGCCTGCGTGGCGCCGGCTTCTTGCATGTGGTAGCCGCTGATGCTGATGCTGTTGAACTTCGGCATCTGCCGCGCGGTGTATTCAATGATGTCGCCAATCACCCGCATGCTCGGCTCGGGCGGGTAGATGTAGGTGTTGCGCACCATGAACTCTTTGAGGATGTCGTTCTGGATGGTGCCGCTCAATTGGTCTTGCCGCACGCCCTGCTCTTCAGCGGCCACGATGTAGCCCGCCAGCACCGGCAGCACCGCGCCGTTCATGGTCATGCTGACGCTCACGCGGTCTAGCGGGATGCCGTCAAACAGCACCTTCATGTCTTCTACCGTGTCGATGGCCACGCCCGCCTTGCCCACGTCACCCACCACGCGGGGGTGGTCGCTGTCATAGCCACGGTGGGTGGCCAAATCAAAGGCCACGCTCACGCCCTGCCCGCCCGCAGCCAAGGCCTTGCGATAAAAAGCATTGCTTTCTTGCGCGGTAGAAAAACCTGCGTACTGCCGAATCGTCCACGGCCGCACCGCGTACATGGTGGGCTGCGGGCCGCGGATGAAGGGCTCAAAGCCGGGCAATGTGTCAGTGTGTGGCAGCCCACCCAAATCAGCAGCGGTGTACAGCGGCTTGACGGTGATGCCGTCGGGCGTGTGCCAGTTCAGCGCCTCCACGTTTCCGCCCGGGGCTTGCTTGGCCGCGGCTTTTTGCCACTGGGCCAGGTCGTCTGCGCTGGCCGGTGCGGGGCTGGGCTCGGGGGTTTGGCGAGGTTCGGTCATGGCAACGGGGGCGTGTGACGGGTTGTGGGCAAAGCGTAGACCCATACCGATGCGGGTCGGGCACGTGGGGGCTACTCCCTGCGCTGCCTGCGAGTGTAGCTGCAAAGGGTTGCTGTAATTATGAATTTAGAACGCAGAATGCGTATGATCTGCGTCATGAACACCGCTTTCGTGGACGACGCCCAGCTCGCGCCCGCCACCACCCACGACACCCCGCCTGCCTCGGCTCAGTCGGCCACTGCAGCCCTGCCCGCGCGCCGCGCGCTTTACGAAGACGTGGCCGAGGCCCTGCGCCAGCGCATCTTTGCGGGTGATTTGGCGCCGGGCGCTTGGGTCGATGAAATGCATTGGGCGCAGGTGTTCGGCATCAGCCGCACACCGCTGCGCGAAGCGCTCAAGGTGCTGGCCGCTGAAGGCTTGGTGGCCATGCGCCCCCGCCGCGGCGCATATGTGGCAGAGATGTCCGCCGCCGACGCGCACCACATCTATCGCCTGCTGGCGCTGTTAGAAGCCGACGCCACCGCTGAGTTGGCCGCCACCGCCACCGCCGCACAACTGCAGCAACTGGCTGGGTTGCACCATCAGCTCAGCCAACAGCTGGACCAGCACGACGCCTTCTTTGCCACCAACGAGGCCTTCCACATCGCGGTGCTGCAGATGGCGGGTAACCGATGGCGCCAGCAAATCGTGGCCGACTTGCGCAAGGCGATGAAGTTGGCCCGCCACCATTCCTTGTTCAAGGCTGGGCGCATGGCCGATGCGCTGGCTGAGCACAGCGACATCTTGGCCGCGCTGCAAGCGCGGGACGCAA
>JAAFIY010000032.1 GCA_013297985.1 Comamonadaceae bacterium
TAAGCGCCAAGTCTTGCAGCATGTGCTGGTTCATTTCTTGTTGCACGCAGCTGATGCTTTCTACGCCGCCGGCCACGTACACACTGCCTTCGCCCGCAATGATGCGTTGCGCAGCCAGCGCAATGGTCTGCAGGCCCGATGAGCAAAAGCGGTTGACGGTGACACCCGAGGCCGTCACCGGCAAATCAGCCATCAGCGCAATTTGGCGCGCAATGTTGGCGCCGGTGGCGCCTTCGGGGTTGGCGCAGCCCATGATGACGTCTTCGACTTCAGCGCCATCAATGCCAGCGCGCTGCAGCGCGTGCTTGACGGCATGGCCGCCCAGCGTGGCGCCATGCGTCATGTTGAAGGCGCCGCGCCAGCTTTTAGCCAGTGGGGTGCGGGCGGTCGAAACGATTACGGCAGATGTCATGGCGTGCTCCTAATTAGATAGCAACAAATCGAATAAATATCAGCGGAATCGACCGATTCAGTTAAAGGTCTTGCCTTCGGCGGCCAGTTTGGCCAACAGGGGCGCGGGCTTCCAGAAGCTGGCGTCGTCATACGGATTGGCGGCAAAGCGCTGCATGGCGGCCACCACGTTGAACAGGCCCAACTGGTCTGCGTAGTGCATCGGCCCGCCGCGGAAAATGGGGAAGCCGTAGCCCGTCAGGTAGACCATGTCGATGTCGCTGGCCTTGCTGGCAATGCCTTCTTCCAAGATGTGCGCGGCTTCATTGACCAGGGCAAACACCAGGCGTTGCACGATTTCTTCGTCAGAGATCTTGCGGAGCGCAATGCCCAGCGTGGCGCGGTGCTTGTCGATCATTTCTTGCACCAGAGCGCTGGGAATGGCATCACGCTTGCCCGCTTGGTAGTCGTACCAGCCAGCGCCCGTCTTTTGGCCAAAACGGCCCATTTCGCACAGCAAGTCGGCCGTCTTGCTGTAGCGCAGGTTGGCTTGTTCGGTGGCGCGGCGCTTGCGGATGGCCCAGCCAATGTCATTGCCCGCCAAGTCGCCCATGCGGAAGGGGCCCATGGCAAAGCCGAACTTCTCAACCGCCTTGTCAATTTGCTGGGGGCTGGCGCCTTCGTCCAACATAAACCCTGCTTGGCGGCTGTATTGCTCAATCATGCGGTTGCCAATAAAGCCGTCGCACACGCCCGATACCACCGCCGTCTTCTTGATCTTCTTGGCCACACCCATCACCGTGGCCATCACGTCTTTGGCGGTGTCGGCGCCGCGTACCACTTCCAGCAGCTTCATGACGTTGGCGGGGCTGAAGAAATGCATGCCCACCACGTCTTGCGGCCGCTTGGTGAAGTGCGCAATGGCGTTGACGTCCAGCGTGCTGGTGTTGCTGGCCAGGATGGCGCCGGGCTTCATGACGGTATCGAGCTGTTTGAAGACTTTTTCTTTCACGCCCAACTCCTCAAACACCGCCTCAATCACCAAGTCGGCATCTTTTAGGTCGTCGTAGCTCAGTGTGGTGCTGAGCAAGTCCATGCGCTGCTGAAACTTGTCGGCCTTGAGCTTGCCCTTGGCCACTTGCGCTTCGTAGTTTTTGCGCATAACGCCTACGCCGCAGTCCAGGGCTTCTTGCTTCATCTCGAGCATCTTGACGGCGATGCCCGCGTTCAAGAAGTTCATGGCAATGCCGCCACCCATGGTGCCTGCGCCGATGATTGCTACGTTTTTAATAGCGCGCTGTGGCGTGTCTTCGGGCACATCGGGGATTTTTGACGTGGCTCGCTCAGCCATGAAGATATGCCGCAAGGCGCGGCATTCGGGCGTCCACATCAGGTTGATAAAGATCTCGCGCTCAAACAGCATGCCGTCGTCAAACTTGCGCTTGGTGGCGGCTTCTACCGCATCCACGCATTTGGCGGGCGCGGGGTAGTTTTTCGACATGCCCTTGACCATGTTGCGCGCAAACTGAAAGTAGGCGTCGCCCAGCGGGTGTTTGCAAGGCAGGTTGCGCACCAGCGGCAGCGCACTGCCGTCGGCGTGTTTGGCCGCCATTTCTCGGGCGAAAACCAAAGCTTCGTCGGCCAGGCTTTCGGGCGACGCGGCCATCTTGTCAAACAGCTTTTGGCCGGGGATTTGGGCCAGCAGTTCCGCTTTCACCGGCTCGCCGCTGACGATCATGTTCAGGGCCGGTTCCACACCAATCACGCGGGGCAAGCGCTGCGTGCCGCCGGCGCCGGGGATCAGGCCCAGCTTCACTTCGGGCAGCGCCACGCTGCAGCCCGGCGCGGCGATTCTGTAGTGGCAGCCCAGTGCCAATTCAAGCCCGCCGCCCATGGCCACCGAGTGCACCGCAGCCACCACGGGCTTGGGGCTTAGCTCCAACGCACGGATCACCGACAGCAAGTTGGGCTCAGCCAGCGCCTTGTCGGTGCCGAATTCTTTGATGTCCGCGCCGCCCGAGAACGCTTTGCCCGCACCCGTGACCACGATGGCCTTGACGGCCGCGTCGGCATTGGCGCGGTTGAGGCCGTCGGTCAGCCCCAGGCGAGTGGCGTGGCTTAAGCCGTTGACCGGGGGGTTGTGCATCGAGATCACGGCCACATCGCCGATGACTTGATATTGGGCAGTCATGAAGAGTCCTTAAAAGATCGGGCAAGCAACAGGCCGCCAACTTGCGCAGCGGCGGTGTGACGCGCCACCCATGCAAAGCGGCCGCAGTCTGTAAAAAGAACGGTCGTGCTTTTTTTGATTCTAGGGGCAGCAGCGCTGGGCGTGCCCGGCTTTGTCCCTGTTGAGACAGCAGCGCCAGTCAAGGGCAGACCCAGCCTGCCCAAGATGTCAAACCTCGAGCCACTCCTTGCGGATGTAGCTGTTGTCCCGCAGCGCCTGCGGTGTGCCATCAAACACGATGCTGCCGTGGCCCATGACCAGCACACGGTCAGAGATGTCCATGGCAATGGTGAGCTTTTGCTCAATCAAGAGCACCGAAATGCCGCGGGTTTTGAGGGCCTTCAGGTATTGGCCCACCAACTCAACGATCTTGGGCGCCAAGCCTTCGGTGGGCTCGTCGATGATGATGAGATCGGGGTCACCCATCAAAGATCGGCACAGCGTCAACATTTGCTGCTCGCCCCCCGACAACACGCCTGCCTCGGTGTGCTGGCGCTCTTTGAGGCGCGGAAACAGCTGATACATATCGTCAAATGACCAACGCCCGTTTTTCTTGCCGCGTTTTTCGCCCAGCATCAGGTTCTGGTGCACGGTGAGCGTGGGGAAGATGTCTCGGTTTTCAGGCACGTAGCCCAGGCCTAGGTGCGCAATCTCATACGCTTTTTTGCCGACCACGTTGCGGCCTTGCCAATCGACGTTGCCGGTGGCGTCCACCATGCCCATGATGGCCTTGGCGGTGGTGGAACGGCCTGAGCCATTGCGGCCCAGCAAGGCCACGATTTCACCGTCACCCACTTCAAAGTTCACGCCGTGCAGCACATGGCTTTTGCCGTAAAAGCCGTGCAGGTTGACTACTTTCAACATGGTCAGTGCGCTCCTGCTTGGGCATCGGCCACATGCGAGCCCAAATAGGCCTCTTGCACCTTGGCGTTGGAGCGGACCTTTTCGGGGGTGTCGTAGGCAATCACCTCGCCGTATACCACCACCGCAATCTTGTCAGCCAAGCCAAACACCACGCCCATGTCGTGCTCCACCGTCAGCAAGGTCTTGCCCTGGGTGACTTCGCGAATCAGGTTGATGAAACGCGCGGTTTCGGTTTTGCTCATGCCAGCGGTGGGCTCGTCCAGCAAGATCACGTTGGCACCGCCCGCAATGGTGATGCCGATCTCAAGTGACCGCTGCTCGGCATAGGTCAGGTTCATGGCGAGCACATCGCGCTTTTTGTCCAGCCGAATCATCTGCAGCAACTCATCGGCGCGGTCATTGGCGTCAGTTAGATCGGCCAAGAACTTGAGGAATGTGTAGCGATACCCCAGGCTCCACAACACGCCACAGCGCAGGTTTTCAAACACGCTGAGCTTGGGAAAGATGTTGGTGATCTGAAAACTGCGAGACAAACCCGCGCGGTTGATCTCAAAGGGTTTTTTGCCGTCAATGCGCTGGCCATTGAGCAGCACCTCGCCGCTGCTAGGCGCAAACCGCCCACTGATCAGGTTAAACAGCGTGGACTTGCCCGCGCCGTTGGGGCCAATTACCGCGCAGCGCTCACCAGTGGGCACCGCCAGATTCACGCCGCGAATGATCTCGGTCTTGCCAAAGCTCTTGCGAAGTTCTTTAAGTTCCAGCGCGTAGGGCTGGCCTGTTGATGTGGCCGTGCTCATAGCGACTCCCGGCGTTTGATTTCTTTTTCAATTTCTTGCTGAATCACGTCCCATTCAAGCTTGAACTGCCGTCGCACCACCTCAAACAACCCCAGGCCCGTGATCATCACCATGGCCGCGCCAAACCAGCTGTTGAGGCCTTTGCTGTCCAGCGTGGCACCCATGTACTCAAGCTCCGGGCCCATGGCTTGATTGATCTGGAGGTGGTAGACCATTTCAATCATGGCGCCAGCGCCCACGAAGGCCACAAATGCGGTGCCGCCGAGCGCCAGGTAGCTGGTCCACAAGCGCTTGAGCTTGCCGAAGGCCGCCACCCGCAAGTTCATCATGATCAGGCTGGCGATGCCGCCAGGCGCATACATCACCATGAACAAGAAGATCAGGCCCAGGTACAAGAGCCAAGCCTTGGTGAGTTCAGACAAGAGCACAAAGGCCAAGATCATCAAGATGCCACCAATGATGGGCCCAAAGAAGAAGGTGGCCCCGCCCAAGAACACAAACAGCAGATAGGCGCCCGAGCGCACACCGCTGACGGTCTCAGAAGTCACGATCTCAAAGTTCAAGGCGCCAAGACCGCCCGAAATCCCAGCAAAGAAGCCCGCTACCAAGAACGCGTAGAAGCGCACCTTTTGCGTGTCATAGCCGATGAACTCGACCCGCTCAGGGTTGTCGCGCACAGCGTTCAAGATTCGACCCAGCGGCGTGCGAGTCAATGCAAACATGAGCGCCGTACACACAAAGGTGTAGATGGCGATCAGGTAGTACAACTGCACCTGCGGCCCATAGGTGATGCCAAGGGGTTTGCTGCCAGCGACCCGGTTACCGCTGATGCCGCCTTCGCCCCCAAAAAAGGTGGGGAACATCAGCGACATGGCCCACACCAGTTCACCCACACCCAAGGTGATCATGGCAAACGGGGTGCCCGCTTTCTTCACGCTGAAGGAGCCAAACAGCGCGGCAAAAAACAGCCCGGCCAAGCCACCAATGATGGGCAGCAAGCTCACCGGAATGGGGAATTTGCCCGCGCTGACCAAGTTGAGCGTATGGATCGTCAAAAACGAGCCCATACCGGCATACACCGCGTGGCCAAAGCTCAGCATGCCGCCTTGACCCAAGAGGATGTTGTAGCTCAGGCACACGATGATGGCGATACCCATCTGGCTGAGCATGGTGTGCGACAGCGAACTGGTCCAGATCATGGGTGCAAACAACAGCACCAATGCAAACAGCGACCAGATGACAATGCGCCCCACGTTAAAGGGCTTGAAGCGATACACAGCTTGGTTCATCGCCTTAGCCCTCCCGCGTGCCGAGCAGGCCCTTGGGCCGGAATATCAAGATAAGTACCAAGAACAAAAACGGCAGGATGGGGGCCACTTGGCTCACTTTGAGCTTCCAAAGTTCATACCCAAACGTTTCGCTTGTGATGGCGACCCCGACGTGGCTGAGCACCGTTTGTAGTGAGGCATCAATGGCCACCGCAAAGGTTTGAATCACGCCGATCAGGATCGACGCGACAAAGGCACCCGACAGCGAGCCCATCCCCCCCACCACCACCACCACAAAAATGACGGCACCCACTGCCGCAGCCATACCAGGCTCGGTCACGAAGGCGTTGCCACCAATGACCCCGGCCAAACCCGCCAAGGCCGCGCCGCCGCCGAACACCAGCATCAACACGCGCGGCACGTTGTGGCCCAGTGCCTCCACCTGATCAGGGTGCGTGAGAGCCGCTTGAATCACCAAACCGATGCGGGTGCGGGTGAGCAGCAACCAAATCGATACCAGCATGAGCAAGGCCACGCCCATCATGAAGCCCCGGTACATCGGAAACTGGGTGCCGTAGATGGTGAACAAAGGGCCGTCTAGCTCGGCTGGCACCCGGTAGTCCAGCGGCCCTCGGCCCCAGACCAGCTGCACCAGCTCCAACAAGATGTAGCTCAGGCCAAAGGTAATGAGCAGCTCGGGCACATGGCCAAAGATGTGCACTTTGCGCAGGCAGTATTTTTCAAACAGCGCACCGATCAAGCCCACCAAAATTGGCGCAAGAACCAGCGCAGCCCAGAAATTGAGCACCTGCACCGTGGTGTAGGCAAAGTAGGCACCCAGCATGTAGAAGCTGGCGTGCGCAAAATTAAGCACCCCCATCATGCTGAAGATGAGTGTCAGGCCCGAACTGAGCATGAACAGCAGCAAGCCGTAGCTCAGCCCGTTCAGCAGCGAAATAACGTAGAACTCCATTCAGACCTCTGGATGGCAGACCGTGGAATGTGTTGGGCTGTGGGGCCGCCAGAAGAAAACAGCGCCGGGCACCACGCTTTGCGGCGCGCGCCAGGCGCTGATCAGGCTGCGGGGCTCAGTGAGGGCCCCAGCAGCCGAAGGGCGACCAGATCAACCTGGGCGCTTCATTTGGCACGACGTGGGCGTGCTGGACACAAAGGGCTCTAGCTGGCGCACCACAGCAAAGTTAAAGCCGGTGTTTTCTTCGCTGTAGGGATTGGCGGCGGTCGCACGGGTCCACTTGCTGATGAACATGTGCTGCTGCAACTGATGGTCGGTGCGGCGCATTTCCACTTCACCAGATACGCCTTGGAACTTCAAGCCGCTCATGGCCATGGCCACCTTGGTGGGGTCGGTGCTCTTGGCTTTGGCCATGCCTTCAGACAGCAAGCGAATACCCAGGTAGGTCTGGAAGGTGTAGAAATCGTCGTTAAAGCGCTTCTTGAACTCATTGCGCAGATCGCGCAGGTCGCCGGTGTAGTTGGAGTGGCTAATGGCCACTTGGCTGACGTTCATGTCCTTGCCTTGCGCCAAGGCGGTGGGTGTGCCGGTGACACCCGCGTAATAGGCATACAGCGGAATGTTCAGGCCCGCGTCATTGAGCGCCTTGACCAGCAGGGTCATGTCGGTGCCCCAGTTACCAGTCACGATGGTGTCGGCACCCGATGCCTTGATCTTGGCCACGTAGGGGGCGAAATCTTTGACCTGGCCCAGCGGGTGCAGGTCTTCGCCGGCGATCTTCACGTCAGGGCGCTTGCGGGCAATGCCTTCCTTGAAGTAACGCGCCACTTGCTGGCCGTGTGCGTAGTTCTGGTTGATCAAGTAGACGCTTTTCACGTCTTTTTGGTCGCGCATGTAGCTGGTGAGGGCTTCCATCTTCATCGACGTATCGGCGTCGAGGCGGAAGTGCCAGAAGCTGCAGCGCTCGTTGGTGAGAGCCGGGTCAACCGCTGCGTAGTTGATGTAGACAACTTCTTTGCCGGGGTTGCGCTCGTTGTGCTTGGTGACCGCATCAGAAATGGCTGCCGCAGCGCCGGAGCCGTTGCCTTGGGTCACATAGCGAAAGCCTTGATCGATGGCGGCGCGCAGCGCGTTCAGCGATTCTTGCGGCGAGCCCTTGTTGTCAAAGCCCACTACCTCAAATTTAGCGCCAGCCGGGTTCAGCTTGGCGTTGGCATTGAGGCGCTCCGCCACAAACTGCCAACTCTTGAGCTGGTTCTGACCCACGTTAGCAAAGGGGCCAGAAAAGGGATCGATGTGAGCGATGCGAACGGTTTCGCCCTTCTGAGCATGGGCCATGGCGGCCAAGCTCATCACGGTGCCAAACATCACTGCCTTGATTGCAAAACGCATGGAATATGTCTCCTCGAAAAAACAACTAAAAGCTTACAAGTGGGGTGCGACTGTTCAGGACAGGGAATGCCCTATCGAGTCACCCGAATGACCCCTTCGCTATCGCATTCGGGACAACGCAACGATGCCGCAGATCAAACAGTTGTGGGCAACTGGTAGTCCTTTAGCAATTCGCGCAGACGGGTCTTGAGCATCTTTCCGGTGGCGCCCAGGGGAATGGCGTCCACAAACACCACGTCGTCAGGTATCTGCCACTTGGCAATCTTGCCGTCGTAGAAGCCTTTCAGGGTGTCGGCGTCCACCTCGGCGCCCGGGCGTTTCACCACGACGACGATAGGCCTTTCGTCCCACTTGGGATGTTTCATGCCGATGCAGGCGGCCATTGCTACGGCGGGGTGCGCCATGGCAATGTTTTCGATGTCAATCGAGCTGATCCATTCGCCGCCCGACTTGATGACGTCCTTGCTGCGGTCGGTGATCTGCATGAAGCCTTCTGGGTCGATGGTGGCCACATCGCCCGTGGGAAACCAGCCATCTACCAGCGGGTCACCGCCCTCGCCCTTGAAGTAGCTGCCGATCACCCAGGGGCCTTTGACCAGCAAGTCGCCATAGGTCTTGCCGTCCCAGGGTAACTCTTCGCCGTTGTCGCCCACGATCTTCATATCCACACCAAAGATGGCGCGGCCCTGCTTCAGGCGCAGCTTCATTTGCTCGGCTTCGGGCAATGCGGTGTGCTTGTTTTTCAGGGTGCACAGCGTGCCCAGCGGGCTCATCTCAGTCATGCCCCAGGCGTGCAGCACTTCCACGCCGAAATCGTCGCGGAACGAAGCGATCATCGCGGGCGGGCAGGCAGAGCCGCCAATCACCGTGCGCTTTAAGGTACTGAATTTCAAGTTGCCCGCTTTCATGTGGCCCAGCAGCATTTGCCACACCGTGGGCACACCCGCCGAATACGTCACCCCTTCGGCTTCCAACAGCTCGTACACCGATTTGCCGTCCAGCGCCGGGCCAGGAAACACCAGCTTGCAGCCAGTCAGCGCGGCTGAATAAGGAATGCCCCAGGCATTGACGTGAAACATGGGCACCACGGGCAGCACGGCATCGCGGGCGCTGATGCACATCACGTCAGGCAATGCCGCCGCGTAGGCGTGCAGCAAGGTGCTGCGATGGCTGTACAGCGCGGCCTTGGGGTTGCCGGTGGTGCCACTCGTGTAGCACATGCTCGACGCGGTGTTTTCGTCTAACTTGGGCCAGGTGTAGCTTTTGGGCTGCGAGCCAATCCAGTCTTCGTAAGCCACCAGGTTGGGCACGCCACTGTCGGTGGGCAACTTGGCGCTGTCGCACAAGGCTACGTAGCGCTTGATACCCGGGCAACGGCTGTGGATGGCCTGCACGATAGGCAAAAACGTCATGTCAAAGCACAAGACTTCGTCTTCGGCGTGGTTGGCGATCCAGACCACTTGGTCGGGGTGCAGGCGCGGGTTCAGGGTGTGCAGCACGCGGCCAGAACCGCTCACCGCAAAGTACAACTCTAGGTGCCGATAGCCGTTCCAAGCCAAGGTGGCGACTCGGGCGCCTCGAGCCAAAGCCAGCGTGTCGAGTGCACGCGCAGCCTGTTTGGCGCGGCCAGCCACATCGGCCCAGGTGTAGCGGTGGATATCGCCTTCTACGCGGCGCGAAACAATTTCACCATCGCCGTGGTGGCGCTCGGCAAAGTCGATCAGGCTTGAAATCAGCAACGGCTGGTCTTGCATCAGGCCATGCATAGGAGGTCTCCTCGCTCTTTTTTTGAACAGTTGTACAAAGGCGCGGCATTGTGCAGCCGCCCCCGCGCCCCGCAGCGCAGGACAAACCCCGTGATGCTGCCCAAAGATGCATTCACGTGGGAAATGCATGCCTTTCGAAGGGGCGAGCCGCCCTGCCGCCCTTGAACCCCATGCAAGCAGGACAATCTGCGCCACATGAATGCCCCCCTGCCCTTTTCAGTCGCGCCGCCTGGGTCGGCCTTGCCCGCCTTGAGTTGGGTTAACCGATTTGCCAGCCTTGGCCCCGATTTCTATACCCGAGTGGCCCCTCGTGCGGTGCCTGCGCCCCATTGGGTGGGCCGCAATCTAGGGCTGGCGCACGATCTGGGCCTGGACGATGAATGGTGGGCCCACTACGACACCTTGCAGGCCTTGGCTGGCAACGCCACGCTGCCGGGTGTGCAGCCCCTGGCAAGCGTTTACAGCGGCCATCAGTTTGGCGTGTGGGCGGGTCAGTTAGGCGATGGACGTGCCTTGCTGTTGGGCGAACGCACCGATGCGGTTGGGCTGGGTTGGGAATGGCAGCTCAAGGGCAGCGGCCTCACGCCCTATTCGCGCATGGGCGACGGCCGCGCGGTGCTGCGGTCCAGCATCCGCGAATACCTGGCCAGCGAGGCCATGCATGGTCTGGGCATCCCCACCACCCGAGCGCTGGCAGTTGTCGGCACCCCCCTGACGGTGCAGCGCGAAACCGAAGAAACCGGCGCCGTCGTGACCCGTGTCGCGCGCAGTTTTGTGCGCTTTGGTCATTTCGAACACTTCGCCGCGCGCGAACAAACCGAACTGTTGCGCCGTCTGGCCGACTATGTGATCGAGCACTATTACCCGCAAGCAGCACACGCTGCCCCTCCCGGCGGCAACGCCTATGCGGGCCTGCTGCGGCTGGTAGCGCAGCGCTCGGCTGAGTTGGTGGCCCAGTGGCAGGCGGTGGGCTTTTGCCATGGCGTGCTCAACACCGACAACATGAGCATCCTGGGGCTGACCTTGGACTACGGCCCCTTCCAGTTCATGGACGCGTTTGATCCGGCGCACATCTGCAACCACTCCGACACCCAAGGCCGCTACGCTTTTGCGCGCCAGCCCAGCGTGGTGCACTGGAACCTGTTTTGCCTGGGCCAAGCCTTGTTGCCTCTGATCGGCGAGCAAGAACATGCGCTGGCTGCCCTGGAGCCCTTCCGTGCGGACTACCCGGCGGCCTACATGCGCTTGATGCTCGCCAAGCTGGGGCTGGGCCGTGCCGAATTGGACGCCACCGCCGCACGCGAGCTGATTGACCCGCTGCTCAAGCTGATGGGGCAAGACAAGGTGGACTACACCGTCGCTTGGCGGCGTTTGTCCCACGCGGTGGCAAGCAGCACCCATCAGCCCGAAACGGCGGCCTTTGCGCCGGTGCGAGACTTGTTTATAGATCGCCCCGCGTTTGATACTTGGTTGCTATTGTTTTTGAAGCACCTTACGCACATCAATAGGGCGCAAGCGGCTGAAATCATGCTGAACGCCAACCCGGCAGTTGTGCTGCGCAACCACCTGGGTGAAGAGGCCATCCGTGCCGCGCAGCAAGGTGACTTCAGCGTCGTACAGGGCCTGCAAGATCTCTTGGCCCAACCCTTTGCCACCGCTGCAGACACCAGATCCGAAGCCGGTTTTGCGCCCGATTGGGCGTCTTCCATTTCTATTTCTTGCTCATCATGAGTTCTGTCAGCACTTCCTACCCTGTGTCAAAAACCGACGATGAATGGCGCCAGTTGCTCGCTGCCAAAGCGGCTGCTGGTCAAGCCGAGCCGCTGGCCTACAAAGTCACTCGGCATGAAGACACTGAGCGGGCCTTCACCGGCCGCCTGGCCGACGAAAAGCGCGCCGGGGTCTACCACTGCATTTGCTGCGACAAGGCCTTGTTTGACGCTGCCACCAAGTTTGATTCCGGCACCGGTTGGCCGAGCTTTTTCGCCCCAGCCAACGCTGCGGCTGTGGGCACCAAGGTCGATCGTATGCTTTGGATGACGCGCACCGAAGTGCACTGCGCCGACTGCGGCGCCCATCTGGGCCATGTGTTTGACGACGGGCCCGCCCCCACGGGGCTGCGCTATTGCATGAATTCAGCGTCGATGTCGTTTTCGCCTGCTGCCTAGGCAGTCCCACGTGGCGCCCTTGCTGCCGGTCGGCAGCCCACCTATGGCAGATACAGTCTGCATCCCATGAAGCTGTTGCTTGATTTCTTTCCCATCGTGGTGTTTTTTGTCGCCTACAAAATGGCTGACATCTACACCGCCACGGCCGTGTTGATGGCCGCCACCTTGGTGCAAATGGGTGCCATTCGACTTCTGGACGGCAAGCTGCAAACCCTGCACAAAGTCACTCTGGCGATGGTGCTGGTGTTTGGCGCGCTTACCTTGGCGCTGCATGACGAGCGCTTCATCAAATGGAAGCCTACTGTGCTGTATGGCGCCATGGCGCTGGTGCTGGGCGTGATGCTGTGGGGGCTGCGTAAGAACGTGCTCAAACTCTTGCTGGGCGCACAGATGGAACTACCCGAAACCGTGTGGCACCGCCTGGGCGCCGCCTGGGTGGGCTACTGCGTGTTCATGGCGGCCATCAATGGCTATGTGGCGGCGTCGTTCAGTACCGAGACGTGGGTCAATTTCAAGCTCTGGGGTTACATCTTTCCGCTGGTGTTCATCATCGGCCAGGGCTTTTATGTGGCGCGCCACTGGAAAGACCCGGACGAGCCCGCCGCCGAAGCGCCAGTTCCCCCAGAGGCCAAACCGTGACGGTGGAGCTGGCCCAAGCGGCCGAACTGCACCAACGGCTGCGCGCCACCTTGGCACCCACCGCGCTGGAAGTCATCGACGAAAGCGCCAGCCACGCAGGCCATGTGGGAGCCGGTGCGGCGGGCTTTGGTACCCACTTTCGGGTGCGCATTACGAGCCCTCTTTTTGCCGGTTTGCGCCCCGTGGCGCGGCATCGCCTTGTGTATGATGCCCTGCAGGATTTCATCGACCAGCGTGGCGTGCACGCGCTGGCCATCGAAGCCAAGCCCGCGCCCTAGGGCGGCGTCCGCGAAAGGCCCAAAAAAGGGCCCGCCGCGCAGGGGTTGCGGAACCTGCAGCCGCCAACCCTGGTCGCATAAGGGCCATGACGCCCCATGGGCACATCCAGCGCATCTTGCCGTCACGCCCGCTGCGCGTTCACACACTTTTTTGGCTCTGGAGAGAGGTTCCCTGATGAAGAAAACCGTTGTGGCTCTGGTCGCGGCCGCTGCCTTTTGCGTGCTGGGCACCGCTGCTGCGCAAAACGTCGCCATTGTCAATGGCAAGGCCGTGCCCAAGGCGCGGGTGGATTTGCTGGTGAAGCAGTTGGAGCGCTCGGGCCGCCAAGTCACGCCCGAGATGCAGCCCATGCTGCGCGAGGAAGTCATCGCCCGCGAAATCTTCATGCAAGAAGCCCAGCGTCGCGGCATTGATGCCAGCGAAGAGTACCGCCAGCAGATGGATTTGGCGCGCCAAACCATCATGATCCGCGCGCTGTTTGAAGACTTCCAAAAAACCAACGGCGTGACCGAAGCCGACGTCAAGGCCGAGTACGACAAGTTTGCTGCCGCCAACGCGGGCAAAGAGTTCCGCGCCCGCCACATCTTGGTGGAAAAAGAAGACGAAGCCAAATCGGTAATTGACGCGCTGAAGAAAGGCGGCAAGTTTGAAGACCTGGCCAAGCAGCGGTCCAAAGACCCGGGCTCTGCCGCCCGCGGTGGTGATCTGGATTGGGCCGCACCGGGCAGCTATGTCAAAGAGTTTGCCGAAGCCCTGCTCAAGCTCAAAGTGGGCGAAGTCACCGATTCGCCGGTGCGCAGCCAGTTTGGCTGGCACATCATCCGGGTGGATGAAGAGCGTCAAGCCAAACTACCGGCGGTCGATGAATTGCGCCCGCAAATCACCCAGCAGCTCACCCAGCAACGGCTGCAGAACTTCCAAGAAGAGCTGCGCAAGAAGGCCCGCGTGGAATAAATCCAAGGTCTATCCAAGGCAGTGAGTCTTTCGGGCTGATGCGCCCGTCAATTCTGCGAAAGCCGCTACGAATTATGTAGCGGCTTTTTTCTTTCCGTGGGTTAGCGGCGAAAGGCCCAAGTCGCCAGCCAGAGTAGCCCCAACAGAACCGGCTGGTGGAGCATGTAGTAGCTCAAAGACCATCGACCCAAGGGCGCCAGGCGCCGCCAACCCAAGCGTGCGGCGCCCCGCGCCTTGTTGGCGCCGGGGCTTTCGCGGCGTACCCACCACCGACCCAGCGCATAGCCCACGCACATCGCGGCCAACCACGGCAGCACCGGCACGTAGTCTTCGGTAACCGGCTTGCGGTCCACAAAGCCCAGGCCATTGAGCCAGCGGCCGTTGAACCACTGCGCCACCTCGGGGCTGAAGATGTCGCTAGGTGCCCAGGCCCGGCTGGCCAGAGCCAAGGCTGCCATCACCCACGGCAACACCGGCCAACGCTCAAACGCGGGTGCCAAGACCCGCACCACCAGCAGCATTACCGCCAAGCCGTGCAGCACGCCAAAGTGGATATAGCTGCGCGGAAACATCCCCCAAGACGCCACCGACACTACTAGCGCGCAGCCCGCCACTTGCGCCCAGCGTCGCCAAAACCGGCGCCAGCTCTGCCCCTGCGCCACCGCAATCGCCTGCGCGGCGCCCGCGCAGCCCACAAACAGTGTGACGATGGCTGTTCGCTGAAGCCACCAAAACGGGTCTTTGAGCATCTGCAGTTGCACCCAACCGAACAGGTGCAAGTCCCAACAGAAGTGATAGACCGTCATCCACAGCATGGCAGCGGCGCGCAGGGCATCTAAGGCCGCGTCTCGGCCCCCGGGCGGCACGGTCGCTAAGGCGGTGTCGAGGGCGCGGGGCTTGTGAACCGCGTCACGAGTGTTACGGCTGGTCACGGGGCGGTGTCATGGTTTTCGTGCCAACTGGCGGCACACTGATGAGGCATTGCAGCGAATGGCTGGCGGTGCGATAACCCGTAAGTCGATGCCCCGCGTAGGGGTGGCGGCAAACAGACCTTGAACGAGAACCGACACCCGAGGAAGCAGAGATGTTGAGCATTCTCCCCCGACCCGCCACACCCGATTCAGCGCAACCCGCCGCCCCAACCGGCACCGAGGCGCCGCAGATGTCGCCGGGCAACATCGCCTTGGGCGCACTGGGGGCGGCTGCAGTTCTCGCCGCCAGCGTGGGCCAGCGGCCCGACAGCTCCACGCCCCAGATGTTTGAGCGGCAAGCCTTGGAGCACGCCCGCACCGACACCGGTTTTTTTGAGCGCTTGGCGCCGTCCATGGCGCAAGCAGCCCCGGCGGCGGGGTTTGATGCGGCGTCGCTCTTTACCTTTGCCGAGCGCCAATTGCCCACCGTGTTCCCGGGCCCAGTGCCCACGCAAACGGTGCTGCCGTTCGTGGTGCGGGTGTATCCCAACGGCAACGCTATCGGGGTTGGCGGTGAAGCGGTGTACGTAGCCGGGCCCATCGTCGGCAATGTGGTGACCTTTGTGGGCGCTTTGGGTGACTTTGGGTGCGTGGCTACCAACACCGCTTGTGGCCCGCGTCCGGCCAGCATCAACGAAGTGTCACGCTTCTTGTCGCAGTCCACTCTGGGGGTGCGGCGCAACCAGATCAACTTAGCGCTTAGCCGCAGCTACGAGGGCTGGATTGCCGAGCAAATGGCCACGCCCATCACCGGCGGCACCCATTTTGATTGGCTCATCGGCGCAGGCTACAACGGCCCCGACAACCGCGACAACTCCAACGGGCTGGACAACACCATCTGGCGCCGATTCATGACCGGTGAAGACCTCTTGCGCCAACGCATGACCATGGCGCTGAGCCAAATCATGGTGGTGTCGGTCTTGGGTATTGACTTCTCGTGGCGCCAGTTTGCGGTAGCCAACTACCTGGACATCTTGGAGCGCAACGCGTTTGGCAACTTCCGAACGCTGCTCGATGAAGTCACCCGCAGCACCGCCATGGGCATCTATCTCACCTACCGCGGCAACGCCAAGGCTGACCCACGGCGCGGCAGCGAGCCCGACGAAAACTACGCCCGCGAGGTGATGCAGCTTTTCACCATCGGCCTGCAGCAATTGGGCCCTGACGGCGCACCCAATGTGGCGGGTGGGCGCATCACCGAGACCTATGACCAAAGCGACGTGAGCGGCCTCGCCCGCGTCTTTACCGGCTGGGATGTCGACACCACTGGCTTTGCCAACAACGACCGCCCGCCCGAAATCCACCGTCGTCCCATGATCAACGTGGCCAGCCGCTACGAGACCGGCGCCAAAACCTTCCTGGGTGTGACGATTCCTGCAGGCACCAGCGCGGCCGATAGCTTGCGCATTGCGCTGGACACGCTGTTTATGCACCCCAACACGCCGCCCTTTATTAGTCGGCAGTTGATTCAGCGCTTTGTCACTAGCAACCCCTCGCGCAACTATGTGGGCCGGGTGGCTGCGGTGTTTGCCAATGACGGGCGCAACATTCGGGGCAACTTGGCGGCGGTGGTCAAAGCCATCTTGCTCGACGTTGAGGCCCGCGACATGAATCTGGCGGGCACCAGCAGCTTCGGCAAGGTGCGCGAGCCGGTGCAACGCTTTTTGAACTGGGCCCGGGCCTTCAGCCCAGGCAGCACCTCAGGTCGCTGGACGCTGGGCGACATGTCTGACCCCGCCACGCGCCTGGGCCAAAGCCCCATGCGCTCGCCATCAGTCTTCAACTTTTTCAGACCCGGCTATGTGCCGCCCAACACGCCCTTGTCGGCCGTGGGCTTGGTGGCGCCCGAACTACAACTAAGCACCGAAACCTCGGTGGCGGGCTATGTGAACTACATGCAAAACGCGGTGCAGTTGCGCAACCTAGGCGACGTGTTGGTGGACTACGCCAGCATCATGCCGCTGACCAACAACTCACTGGCCCTGGTGGAAGAGCTCAACGTGCTGTTGGCAGGCGCATCGCTGTCCAGCGACACCCGCATCCTGATCAAGAACGCGCTGGACACCATCCCCGTGCCCAACGACGCGGGCCGCCAAAACCGCCTGCGTGCCGCGCTGGTGCTGGTGCTGGCAGCGCCTGAATACATCGTGCAAACCTAAGCCCTTCGACTGGAGACCCACCCCATGTTTTTTCGCTCCCGCTCCAACGAAGCTGATCCCCTCACCTGGGGCCACGCGCTGCAAACGGCGGCTGACCAGCGCAGCCCCGGTATGGCTTCACGCCGTGAATTTTTAAAGCGCGCCAGTGCGCTGTCGGTGGCTGGTGCAGCGACACCCTTGGCGCTGAACCTAGCCGCCATCGGCGAAGCCGCTGCCCAATCCAACCCCACCGACTACAAAGCCCTGGTGTGCGTGTTTTTGTACGGCGGTAATGACTGGGCCAACACGCTCATCCCTTATGACGACGCAGGCTATGCCCAATACGCGCAGTTGCGCGCCGGGGTGGCCATTGACCGCAATTTGCTCACCGGTAGCGTGTTGAATCCGCTCACCAACATCGGCGGTCGCCAGTACGCGTTGGCACCGGGCTTGGCCCCGCTGGCCGCCACCTTCAACGCGGGCTTTGGCACCATCTTGCCCAACGTGGGCACCTTGATTGAGCCCACCACCAAGCAGCAATACCAAAACCGCTCGGTGGATTTGCCGCCTAAACTTTTTTCGCACAACGACCAGCAAAGCTTTGCGCAGTCGTCCGCGCCAGAAGGTGCCATCAGTGGCTGGGGCGGCCGCATGGGCGATGTGTTTGCCAGCAGCAACGGCAACAGCACCTTTACCTGCATAAGCGTGTCGGGCAACGCGGTCTACCTCACTGGCCGCAGTGCGGTGCAGTACCAAGTCACCACCAGCGGCCCGGTGGCCATTAACGGCATTCGCCAACCCTTGTTTGGCTCGCGCGGTGCGTCCGATGCGCTGCGCACCCTCATGACCAACGACAGCCCACAACTGATGGAAAGCGAATACGCCACCATCACCCGCCGCGCGGTAGATGCGTTTGACTTGGTGCAAAACGCCGTGACTCCCATCACGCTGGCCACGCCGTTTCCTGCAGGTAACGGCTTGGCCGACCAATTGCGCATGGTGGCCCGCCTGATTGCTGCGCGCAACACCATTGGCGTGCGGCGCCAGGTGTTCTTTGTGTCGATGGGCGGCTTTGACAACCACGACAGCTTGCTCACCCAACACCCCGGGCTTCTGCAGCGCGTGGGCTCGGCGATTGGCGCCTTTAACCAAGCCACGGTAGAGCTGGGCGTGGCAGGCCAGGTGACCACCTTCACCGGCACTGACTTTGGCCGCACCCTCACCGGCAACAACAATGGCTCTGACCACGGCTGGGGCGGCGTGCAATTTGTGTTGGGCGGGGCGGTGCAAGGCCGCACCTTTGCAGGCGCCCTGCCCACCTTGGCCAACAACGGACCCGACGACGTCGGCCAGGGCCGCTTGCTGCCCAACATCAGCGTGGATCAGATGGGCGCCACGCTGGCTAAATGGTTTGGGGTGTCGGACACCAACATGGCGATGGTGATGCCCAACTTGGCCAACTTCACCACCAAAGACCTGGGCTTTATGGGCTGATGCTCCGTCTGAACTGGGCCTAACGGTGCACGATGGCAAATGTGCCCGGGGCCTTGTCCAGCAGGCCGAAGAACTTCACCAAGTCCAGCCTGCTGCCGCTCACGCTCAATTCATCGCTGGTGAGCAGGTCACGCGCCTTGGCAGTGCCTGCCACCACCCGCACCAGCATGTCGCGCGTCAGGCGCACGGTGGCGTTGGGGGCGGGGTCACCCGGGCGCGCTAGGCGGTGGTGCATGACCGAATGGTGAATCAGCAGCGTGTGGGCTTCGTCCAGATCAGTCACCACCAAATTCACCCGCAGTGACACCCCCGCAGCGGATTCGGCGTTGAGCGAAGCCGCCATGGCCTCTAAGAACCGTTGCACGGGCACTTGGCGCAGCATGTCCACCGCACTGGCCTTGTTCACGCCCTGCGTGGGCGGGCCCTGGCGCAATTCCATCGCGGCGGTCAGATAGGCATTGCGCCAAGTGGCCGATTCGGCGGCGTAGGCCATTTGCTCATGCGTGCGAGCCAACAGCTCGCGGGCGGCCTGGTGTTTGGCGTCGGCCATCACCAAGTGATTCAGCAACTCTGCTGCCCAGCGCAAGTCATCGGCATCAAACGCGGCTTGGGCGGCTTGCATCAATTTTTCAGGCCCCAGCAGCGCCAAGTAGCGCTTGCCCTTTTCAACCGGCGCCAGTGGGTTCAGGTTGGCCGGGTTGCCGTCGTACAGCCCGAGGTAGTGCTGGTACACGGCTTTCACGTTGTGGCGCATGTCGCCGTAGTAGCCTCGTGCGGCCGGGTGGCGGGCGATGCTGTCGGGCAGGCTCACGATGTCGGCAATCTCATTGGGCCCCAGCCCTTGGTTGATATGGCGCACGGTTTGGTCATGGGTGTATTTGTAGGCGTCGCGCTGCACGCTGAGATGTTCGCGAATGCGCTCGGGGCCCCAAATGGGTGGGCCGTGTTGGCCAATGAACACTTGGGTGTCACCCAGTTCGTCTAGCGCGTTTTGCAAATAGCGCGACCACAAGAGCGCGTCACGCACCTTGGCGCCGCGAATGGGCAGCAGGTTGTGCAAGGTGTGCGCCACGATTTCGGCGCCGTTGTACAACTTGAGCGAGGGGATGGTGAAGGTGAGTTCTGCCGGGCATTCAGCGCCGGGGACGTCGTAGAACACAAAGTCAAGCCCGTCCAGGGTCATGGGCTGGCGCGGCTTGAACACCACAAAGGTGGGCGGCAGCACCCCCACGGCGCCGTACACCACGTCTTTGCCCAAGCCCGTATCCACATTGCCAGTGGCATTGCGCGGCAGGTTCTTGCCAAACTGGTACATCGAACGCCGCCCCATGGCCGTGCCCACCATGATGTTTTCACTGGTGGCTTCTTCCATAAAGCCGTGTGACGCAATGATGGGCAGCTTGCGCTCGGCCGCCTCTTGCGCACTCACCACGCCCAGCACCCCGCCAAAGTGATCCACATGCGCATGGGTGTAAATCACGGCCGACACCGGCCGATTGCCCAGGTGCTGGCGGGCAAAGGCCAAGGCAAAGGCGGCTGATTCGCGGGCCGACAACGGGTCCACCACGATCCAGCCCGTTTGGCCCTGGATCAGCGTCATGTTGGCAATGTCAAAGCCGCGCAGCTGCCACACGCCATCCATCACTTTGAACAAGCCCGCTTGCGCGTTGATTTGCGCGTGGCGCCACAAGCTGGGGTTGACTGTGGGGGCGGCCGGGCCGTTCAAAAAAGCGAAGGCGTCAAAGTCTTTGAGCACCGCGCCGTCGGCCGCGAGGATTTGCCCAGTGGGCTTGGCCACCAAGCCGCGCTGGGCGTCGGCCATGGTTTGGGTGTCCCAATTTTTGATGAGCTCGGTCGCCTGGGCATGAGTGCGCGCCACGCTGGGGCTGACCTGAGAGGAACCGACCGGGGCGCCCGCATTGGGAGCTGCGGCGTCTTGCCGACCACATCCGCTGAGGGCCAAAACCGCCAGGCTCCACGCCACCACCCGCCCCGCCCGCTGCCAAGCGCTTTTGCCGCCAGCTGCTCTGACCATGTTTGCCCCTTGTGTTGTGCAAGCCATGCTGCGCGACGGCGCTGTCACGCGCATCAGGCATAGTCCCGCCCCGTGCACTGTGGCTGTCGCCTGCGCGTCGGCCGGGGCACACTGAGTTGCGCCCAGCAAAACAAATCGCCCTTTCACATGTCGCCCACACACCTCCCCATTCGCAAAGCCGTGTTCCCGGTGGCGGGCCTGGGCAGCCGCTTTTTGCCCGCCACCAAGGCCATCGCCAAAGAAATGCTGCCGGTGGTGGACAAACCCCTCATCCAATACGCGGTAGATGAAGCGGTGGCCGCAGGCATCACCGAGCTGATCTTTGTCACCGGCCGCACCAAGCGCAGCATTGAAGACCACTTTGACACCGCCTACGAGCTAGAAACCGAACTGGCCGCGCGCGGCAAGGCCGATCTGCTGGCCGCAGCCCGCGACGTGTTGCCCCCAGGCATCAGCTGCTGCTATGTGCGCCAGCCCCAAGCCCTGGGCCTGGGCCACGCGGTGCTGTGCGCCGCCAACATCGTGGGCGACGAGCCCTTCGCCGTGCTGCTGGCCGACGACCTGATCGATGCCCTGCCCGGCCAGCCCAACGCCTTGGCGCAAATGGTGGCGCACTACAACGCAAGTGCCGCCAGCGTGCTGGCCGTGCACGACGTGCCGCGCGAACACACCAAGCGCTATGGCATCGTGAGCGTGGGCGGATCGACTCATGCCTCACATAGCCCAGAAGCCCACCGCATCCAAGCCATCGTCGAAAAACCCAAGCCCGAACTGGCCCCCAGCACCCTGGGCGTGGTGGGCCGCTATGTGCTGCCCGCGCAAATCTTCGACGCCTTGCGCACCACGCCCAAGGGCGCAGGCGGCGAGATCCAGCTAACCGACGGCATCGCCACACTGATCGCCCAAGGCCAGCCCTTTGACGCGCTGCGCTTTACCGGCCAGCACTTTGATTGCGGCAACAAGCTGGGGTATTTGCAGGCCACCATGGCGCTGGGTTTGCGCCATGCGGAGGTGGGGGAGGCGTTTGCTGAGCACTTGGCGGCAGTGCAGAAGTTGCAAGGCAAATAGGGCTGTAGCGGCCTGTTTTTGGGCGCAGGTAGCTATCTCTTTTGTAGCAACAGACTTCTGGCAAGACCCTACCTCCCCCCCAAGCCCAAACTCCTCGAGATGAGCTCTTTCATGATCTCATTCGTGCCCCCATAAATCCGCTGCACCCGCGCGTCGGCATAGGCGCGGGTGATGGGGTATTCCCACATGTAGCCATAGCCGCCGTGCAGTTGCACGCATTCGTCCATCACCTTGCATTGCAGATCGCTGCACCAGTACTTGGCCATGCTGGCCTCGGTGGTGGTGAGCTTGCCTTCCAGCAGGGCTTGGGTGCAGCGGTCGACAAACACCTGGGCAATTTGCACTTCGGTTTGCAGTTCGGCCAGGGTGTAGCGGGTGTTTTGAAAGTGGCCTACCGTGGTGCCAAAGGCTTTGCGTTCGCGCACATAGGCCACGGTTTGGTCCACCGCCGCCTGCGCCGCCGCCACGGCGGTGATGGCGATTTGCAGGCGCTCCCAGGGCAGTTCGGTCATCAGCGCGGCAAAGCCTTGGTTGAGCTGGGGCAGGCCGCCCAGCAGGTGCTGCGGCCCCAAGCGCACGTTGTTAAAAAAGAGTTCTGAGGTGTCCTGCGCCTTCAGGCCCAGCTTCTTCAGGCGTTTGCCTTTTTCAAACCCCGGCATGCCGCGTTCCACCAAAAACAGGCTGATGCCTTTGGCGCCCGCATCGGGCTGGGTTTTGGCCACCACGATCACCAAGTCGGCATGCCAGCCGTTGGTGATGAAGGTTTTGCTGCCATTCAGCAACCACGTGCCATCGGGCTGCGGGGTGGCGGTGGTTTTGATGCCTTGCAAATCGCTGCCCGCGGCGGGCTCGCTCATGGCAATGGCGCTGATCATTTCACCGCGCACCATGGCGGGCAGCAGGCGGGCTTGTTGCTCGGGCGTGCCGTAGTGGGCAATGTAAGGGGCCACGATTTCGCTGTGCAGGCTCCAGCCAATGCCGGTGCAGCCCGCGCGGCTGAGTTCTTCAAATTGAATGACGCTAAAGCGGCGGTCCACCCCCAGGCCGCCCAGGTTCTCGGGCAGCGTCATGCACAAGAAGCCCAACTCACCGGCGCGGTTCCAAATTTGCCGGTCGACATAGCCCTGCTCTTCCCACGCGGCGTGGGGCGGGGCCACTTCTTTGTCGACAAACTTGCGAAAGCTGTCGCGAAAGGCTTCGTGGTCGGCATCGAAAAGGGTGCGTTCGATCATGGGGTGGCTCCGTTCATGGCGGCTTTCACAATTCGGGCGTAGTTGCCTATCAACACGCCCTGCAACACGGCGTCGCTCAGGCCGCGCTGGCTGAGGTTGTTGGCCACTTCGGCCAAATCGGCGTAACTGGTCATGAGTCGGCGGGGCCACACGCCTTCCATGTCGGTGCCAAATGCCACGTGGGCGGGGCCAATCAGGTCGCACATGCGCATGATTTCGTCGGCATAGGCACGAATGCTGTTTATGGGGTAGCCGGGGTCACCGGGCACGCGCAGACTCCACAGGCCCACCGCGCCACCATGCGCCGCAATCTTGCGTGCGGTGGGCAATGCCAATGATCGCGCCATGTAGCCCGGGCCATCAGGCGTGCCGCCTGCGGGCGTAATCCATGAATGCGACCACACCATGGCAGCGTTGCTGGCAGCCAATGCGCCATCCACCAAAGCGGGGGTGCCGTGGGCCAAATCCACCACGATGCCAAGGCGCTTGCACTCCACCACCACCTGCGCGCCCAAGGGCGTTAGGCCGCCGTGCACCGGTTCGGCGGTTTGGTGGTCGCCCAGAGGGCTGCGGATGTAGTGCACCAGTTGCATGTGGCGCACGCCCATGGCGTGGGCTTGGGCCACCCGCTCTGGCTTGCCTTCTAGAAAGTTGGCCGATTCAGTGGCCAGCAGCAGGCGCGGTTGACCAGCCAAGGCAGTGTCGATGTCAGCCACCGTGAGTGCTTTCACCACCTTCCACTGCTGCAGGCGGCCTTCGTATTCGGCCATGCGGGCTTCAAAGTAGTCCCACAACTCGCCGGGTTTGGGCACAGCGGTTTGCTGCAAGCGACCGCTGGGGCTCATCCATTTTTGGTCGTCTACCACTGCCCAGGCCAGCAGCATGATGGCGTTGTCTTGCATGTGCTTGTGCAAGTCCAAGCCAAACAAGCGGGGCAAAAACTGCCCGTAGTGCGAATGCATGTCGGCAACAAAGGGCTTGCGGGTGGGTGCCTGTGCCCATGCGCGGGCTGACACAAGGGTGCCCGCTGCGGTGGCTGAAAACTGGCGGCGGTTGAATTGGCCTGGGCCCATGTCACATGCCTTTGAAGGGTTGGTGGCCAAAGCTTGCCTTAAGCCCTGGTGTCTCCATTTTTACCAAGCACTTGCTTGGTGAAAGTCTATACTGCCGCGCCATTGGCGATTGGGCGTTTTTTGCCCGCTTGCCCGCCTTCATCCACTCACGGGAGCCCGCCATGTCAGAAGCCTTTGTGTACGACGCCATCCGCACGCCCCGAGGCAAGGGCAAAAAAGACGGCAGCCTGCATGAAGTCAAGCCCGTCAACTTGTTGGCTGGGCTGCTCAGCCAGATGCAGCAGCGGCATGACTTGGACACCGCGCAAATTGACGACGTGGTGATGGGCGTGGTGTCGCCCGTAGGCGAGCAAGGCTCGGTGATCGCCAAGGTGGCCGCGCTGAAAGCGGGCTGGGATTTCCGCTGCTCTGGCGTGCAGCTCAACCGCTTCTGTGCCAGTGGCCTAGAGGCGGTGAACATGGCCGCGCAAAAGGTCAAAAGCGGCTGGGAAGACCTGGTGGTGGCCGGTGGCGTGGAATGCATGAGCCGCGTGCCCATTGGCTCTGACGGCGGCGCCTGGGCGCAAGACCCAGAAACCAACCTGGCCACCGACTTTGTGCCCCAGGGCATCGGCGCGGATCTGATCGCCACGCTAGAAGGCTTCAGCCGCGACGACGTGGACGCCTACGCGGTTGAAAGCCAGCGCCGCGCCGCCAAGGCGCGAGAAAGCGGCTACTTTGCCGGTGCCTTGCAGCCCGTTGTGGATGCGCTGGGCCAGACCATCCTGGCCGAGGATGAGTTCATCAAGCCCCGCACCAACCTGGAATCACTGGCGGGGCTGAAACCCGCCTTCGCCCAAATGGGCGCCATGGGTTTTGACGCGGTGGCGCTGCAGCGCTATCCGCAAGTCGAGCGCATTCATCATGTGCACCACGCGGGCAATTCGTCGGGCATCGTCGACGGTGCGGCCGCCGTGCTGGTGGGTAGTGAAGCGGCAGGCCGCACCCACAAGCTCACGCCCCGCGCGCGCATCGTGGCAGTGGCTTTGTCAGGGGCTGACCCCACCATCATGCTCACAGGCCCCATGCCTGCGGCGCGCAAGGCACTGGCCAAGGCGGGCATGACGATTGACCAGATTGATTTGTTTGAAGTCAATGAAGCCTTTGCCGCCGTGCCCATGCGCTTTATGAAAGAAATGGGCGTGCCGCATCAAAAGGTGAATGTGAATGGCGGCGCCATTGCCATGGGTCACCCTCTGGGGGCCACGGGCGCGATGATTTTGGGCACCCTGATTGATGAGCTGCACCGCCGCAAGCTGCGCTACGGCTTAGCCACGCTGTGCGTAGGCGGCGGCATGGGCATTGCCACGATTGTGGAGCGCATCTAGCGCACGCGGATCGCCCCGTCTTTAAACCCTAGCGGCCTGTTGCGCCCTAAAAAAGGGCGTAAGCAGCTATCGAAATAATAGCAATCGCACTTACGCAAGTCCATGCAAACCATTCGCTACACGCTGTCTGATGACGGCATTGCCACCCTCACGTTTGACGAACCCAATTCGCCCGTCAACACCATGTGCGTGGCTTGGCAGAACGACATCAGCGCCGCAGCGGCCCAACTGGTGGCCGACAAGCCCAAGCTGCGCGGCGTGATTCTCGCCAGCGCCAAAAGCACCTTTTTTGCCGGTGCCGACTTGAAAGGCGTGATGCGCATGACCGAGGCCGACGCGCCCCGGGTGTACGAAGAAATCCAGCGCACCAAGGCCGCGTTTCGCACCATTGAAACGCTGGGCGTGCCGGTGGTCAGTTGCCTCAATGGCACCGCCTTGGGCGGCGGCTGGGAAGTGGCTTTGGTGGGCCACTACCGCATTGCCGTGGCCGACAAACGCATTCAGTTTGGCCTGCCCGAAATCACCCTGGGGCTGATTCCTGGCGCGACCGGCATCACCAAAATGACCCGCTTGCTGGGCCTGTTGGCGGCGCAGCCCTACATCCTAGAAAGCAAGCTGTTTGGCCCCGCTGAGGCGAAGGAGCTGGGCTTGGTGCATGCGCTGGTCGACTGCGCCAACGAGTTGCTGCCCGCCGCAGTGGCCCACATCAACGCCCACACCGGCAAGGCCGAAGCAGCCCGCCATCCGTTTGATGCGCCTGACTATCGGATGCCCGGCGGCAAGCCCAGCAGCCCCAGCATTGCCATGGGCCTGTCCGTCGCGCCTGCCATGCTCAAGAAGAAAACCCGTGGCCTGTACCCGGCACCCGAATTTGCTTTGGCCGCCATGGTGGAAGGCGCCAGCGTGGACTACGACACCGCCACCCGCATCGAAAGCCGCTACCTGGCCCGCCTGATGGTGGGGCCGGTGGCGCGCAACATGATCAACACCTTTTTCTTTAACCTGAACGCCATCAAGTCGGGCCAATCGCGCCCGGCAGGTGTGCCGCGCTACAAGCCGCAGAAGGTGGGCATCTTGGGCGCCGGCATGATGGGCGCGGGCATTGCCTATGCGCAGGCCAGCCGCGGCATTGCCACAGTGATCAAAGACGTGAGCCTTGAAAAAGCCCAGGCCGGGCGCGACTACACCACGCGGCTCACCCAGCCCAAGGTAGAAAAAGGCCGCCTGAGCCCGCATGCGCAAGCTGAAATGCTGGGCCGCATCACCCCCACCGCCAGCGCAGCGGATTTGGCGGGTTGCGACTTGATCATTGAAGCTGTTTTTGAGCAGCGCGACCTAAAGGCCCGGGTCACCCAAGAAGCCGAGCCCCACCTGGCCCCGGGCGGCTTCTTCGCCAGCAACACCAGCACCTTGCCCATCAGCGGCTTGGCCAAGGCCAGCGCCAGCCCAGCCAAGTTCGTCGGCATCCACTTCTTCAGCCCCGTGGACAAAATGAAGTTGGTGGAAATCATCCGTGGCAGCCAGACCGATGATGAAACCGTAGCGCGTGCCTATGACTACGTGCAGGCCTTGGGCAAGGTACCCATCGTGGTGAATGATTCGCGCGGCTTCTACACCAGCCGCACATTTGGCACCTATGTCATGGAAGGGGCAGCCATGCTGGGCGAAGGCATCCCTGCAGCGCTGATTGAAAACGCTGCCGTGCAAGCGGGCATGCCGGTGGGGCCGCTGGCGGTCATGGATGAAACTGCGCTGTCTTTGAGCGTGCACGTGCTCGACCAAACCCGCGCCGACTTCGCAGCCGACGGCAAAACCTACACTGCAGGTGCCGGTGAGTTGTTGGTGGAGCGCATGGTCAAAGAATTCAAGCGCCCAGGCCGCGCGGGCGGCGCGGGCTTTTATGAATACCAGCCCGACGGCCGCAAGCGTTTGTGGCCCGAGCTGCCCGCCCACTTCGGCGGCCAGCGCACTGATGTATCGGCTGCCGACATCAAAGACCGCCTGCTGTATCGCCAAGCGGTGGAAACCGCCCGCTGCCTGGCCGAAGGCGTCCTCACCACCGTGCACGACGGCAATGTGGGCAGCATCTTTGGCATTGGCTTTCCGGCCTGGACGGGCGGGGCGCTGCAGTTCATTTACGGCCAAGGCATTGACGCCTTCGTGCAGCGCTGCAGCCAATTGGCCGCAGCGCATGGCGCGGGCTTTGCGCTCACGCCGCAGATCATCGATACCCTGCGTAAGCACCAGCCGGTGTATTGACGATGCCTGGGCCGCGCGTTGGTTCAGCAAGGGGCCGGGCATCGGCGGTGCAGCTGCGAAACCCTCGCGCGGGCGACTTCGGCTGGGTGGTGCAAGCCCACGGCGAGGTGTACGGCCGCGAATACGGCTGGAACGCCGAGTTTGAAGCCCTGGTGGCTGAACTCGTCGCCCGCTTCATTCGCCGCTTTGACCCGGCTTGGGAGCGCTGCTGGATTGCGGAACTCAACGGCCAGCGCGTAGGTGCCGTGTTTGTGGTGCGCAAAAGCGCCACGGTGGCGCAACTGCGCATGCTGGTGGTGACGCCTGAGGCGCGTGGCCTGGGCCTGGGCGCGCGGCTCACTGACGAATGCCTGGCCTTCGCCCGCGCCAAAGGCTACCGCCGCATGGTGCTGTGGACTAACAGCCTGTTGGTGGCCGCGCGCCACATCTACCAAAGCCGAGGCTTTGACCTCACCGGCAGCGAAGCCCACCACAGCTATGGCGCTGACTTGGTGGGTGAAACCTGGGCGCTGAAGCTGTAGGAGCGGCGCCGTTTGCCGCGCCCCAAGTCAGCAAGAAATGTCAGGTCGCCCCAGGCAGTATCAAAGTCCCTCAATCACTTGGAGCTTTGACATGCCATCTGCCTACCAAATCAGCCACGCCGCTGACGCCATTCGCGTGGTCGGACTTGAACTGCGCACCCACAACGGCGAAGCCATGCACACCATTGGCCCGCACTGGGGGCGCTTTATGGCCGATGGCTGGGCCGATCGGGTGCCGGGCCGCGTGGGCAGCGATGTGTATGCCGTCTACACCCACTTTGAGCATGCGGGCCTGAACAACACCGGTTGGTATTCGTTGGTGATTGGTGTGGCGGTTGAAGCCACCGCCACAGTGCCTGCTGGCCTGGTGCAGGCGGTGATTCCCGCCGGTCGCAAGGCGGTGTTTGCCTCTGCCCCCGGCCAGCCGCAAGCGGTGGTGCAAGCGTGGCAAACCGTGTGGGCCACCGAGCTGCCCAAGACCTTTGTGGCCGACGCGGAGCGCTACCAAGCCGATGGCCAGATCAGTCTGCTCATCGGGCTGCATCCGCAGTGAAAACCGACACACGCCCAGCGCCCCCGCCGAGCCGCGCCCACGGCTGGGTGGACTACCACGCCCGCATGGCGCGGCTGTTGGAGCATGTGCACACCCATTTGGACGACGATCTGAACCTGCACACCCTGGCAGAGGTGGTGCACCTGTCGCCCCACCATTGGCACCGCACCTATCACGCGCTGATGGGCGAAACCCTGGCCGCCACCGTGCGCCGCCTGCGCTTGCAGCGTGCCAGCGGCGAACTGGCCCACAGCACCCGCCCGGTGGCTGACATTGCCCAGCGCAGCGGCTACCCCAATGCGCAGGTGTTTGCGCGGGCTTTCAAGGCGGCTTATGGCCAGTCGCCCAGTGAATTTCGCCGCCTGGGCAGCCACGCGGCGCTGGCGGGTCTTGGCGCCGCAGCACCGCTGCCCCCGGGGTTTGAAGTCACCATTCGCCATGTGCCACGCATTCGGCTGGCGGGTCTGACCCATCGGGGCTCTTACATGGGCGTGGGCCGGGCATTTGATGGCGCCCTGCCCCATCTGCAGGCCCACGGCCAATTGCGCGACGACAGCCGCTGGGTGGCGGTGTACCCCGACGACAGCGAACTGGTGCCCACCGCCCAACTGCAGTGCCAAGCGGGTTTGTCGGTGCCTGCACATTGGCCAGTGCCTGCGCCTCTGCAAGCCTTTGAAGTGGGCGGCGCTCCGTGCGCGGTGCTGCGCTACCAGGGGCCGTACTCGTCCATGCATGCGGCTTACCGTTGGCTGTTTGGCCCCTGGCTGGCCGCCAGCGGCCATGCGCTGGCCGATCAGCCGGTGTTTGAGGAATACCTCAACAGCCCGCGCCAAGTGGCCCCCAGCGAATTGCTCACCGACATTTGCCTGCCGCTGGCGCTTGAGCAGCCCACCTGAATATCGGCTCCGCTTGGGCGTTATCGTTGCGTCATGGCCGAACCGCAACACCCCAATCAAGACGCCAGCGCTGCCGCGCCCGAAGCCGCGCCGCGCCCCGAATCGCCCAGCCACCTGTTTTGGGCCATGACCACGCTGGCCCTGCAAGGCTTTGGCGGCGTGTTGGCGGTGGTGCAGCGTGAGTTGGTGGAAAAGCGCCGCTGGCTCAGCAAAAAAGAGTTCGTTGAAGACTGGGCGGTGGCGCAAATCCTGCCAGGCCCCAACGTGGTCAACCTGTCTTTGATGATTGGCGCACGCCACTTTGGCTGGCGCGGCGCGGTGGCGGCCTTAGGCGGCATGTTGGTGTTTCCGCTGATCGTGGTGCTGCTCTTGGCCGCTGCGTTTGCCAGCGTGGCCGATCACCCCAGCGCCCAGGCGGCCTTGCGCGGTATGGGTGCCGTGGCGGCAGGCCTGATCACCGCCACGGGCTTGAAGTTGATTGGCGCGCTCAAAGGTCACCCGCTGGGGCGTGCGGCCTGCGCCGGGCTGGCGCTGCTGGTGTTTGTGACGATTGCCCTGTGGCGCTGGCCGCTGGCCGGTGTGCTGTTAGGCCTAGGCAGCGTGGCGTGTGTGTGGACTTATGTGCAACTGGGCCGCTTGGAGAACGCGGCGGGTGGCAAGCCATGACACCGGTTCTTGCCCTCACCCCCGCAGATTGGCTGGCGCTGTTCGGCCACTTCATGAGCCTGTCGCTTTTGGCGGTGGGCGGCGCCATCACGGTGGCGCCCGACATGCACCGCCTGTTGGTCGATCAACGCGCTTGGTTGACTGACATGCAGTTCACCCAATCCATTGCCATCGCTCAAGCCGCGCCTGGGCCCAACGTGCTGTTTATTGCGCTGTTGGGCTGGCATGTGGGGCTGAACGCGGGGGGCTGGCCGCTGGCGCTGCTGGGTGTGGCCATTGGCATGACGGGCATCCTCATCCCTAGCTGCACCCTCACCTATGTGGCTGCGCGCTGGGGCCACCGCAATCAACATCTGCGCGCGGTGCGGGCCTTTAAGCAGGGCTTGGCGCCCCTGGTGATTGCGCTGTTGATTGCCACCGGCTACATCTTGGCCACGGCGGGCCTGGAAGATTTCAGCGCCCAGTGGCGCACCCTGTGGCCCCAATGGGCGATTGCCGCCGTGGCCACCGTGGTGGTGTGGCGCACCAAGCTGCACATGCTGTGGTTGCTGGGCGGCGGCGCGGTGCTCGGCGTACTGATTTGGGGTTAGCTGACGCTGCGGCGTGGATCAGCGCGGGTTTTCAAAAAACACGATGTTGCTGTAGTCGCTGATTTCAAAGTACACCCGCTTTTCGCCCGGGTCGACCTGCATGTTCAGGTTCTCATCGAGCACGCCATAGCCATAGCGGTAGTTGCGCGGCTTGCCGTCGGTGGTGCCAAGCGCGGTGCTGAGTTTGTCCACCTTCAAAAAACGGCGCACCACCTTGTCGCCCGCGTACACCTCGAGCACGCCGTTGGTGCCGGTCCAGTTTTGGATGTCGCGCTGGATTTGGTTT
Organism: Comamonadaceae bacterium; assembly: GCA_013297985.1. GTDB lineage: Bacteria > Pseudomonadota > Gammaproteobacteria > Burkholderiales > Burkholderiaceae_C > JAAFIY01. The sequence goes on from JAAFIY010000032.1 coordinate 30,870, forward strand.
TGTTGCTCTTGGGTGCAGGCGCTGATCGCAAGCAAAAAAGCGGCCACTGCGCCCATTTTGATTGCCGAAGCAGCTATTGATTTTGTAGCATTCATGATGCGGCGGCCTCCCTTTGCCGCAAGACGTCGTACAGGCACACACCGGCGGCCACCGACACATTCAGGCTCTCTACCGCGCCGCGCATGGGGATGCGGATCATGGTGTCACAGGTCTTGCGGGTCAGTTGCCGCAGGCCTTGGCCTTCAGCCCCCAGCACTAGCGCCAGCGGGCCGCGCAGGTCGGTGGTGTGCAGTTCACCTTCCGCATCGTCCGACGTGCCCACGCACTGAATTTGTCGCTCTTTCAACTCGTTCAGGGTACGTGCCAAGTTGGTCACCATGAAGTAGGGCACCGTCTCGGCCGCGCCGCTGGCCACCTTGGCCACGGTGGCGTTCACACCCACGGCGTGGTCTTTGGGCGCAATGATGGCGTGCGCCCCGGCGCCGTCGGCCACGCGCAGGCAGGCGCCCAGGTTGTGCGGGTCGGTGACGCCGTCTAGCACCAATAGCAGCGGCATCACGCCGCGTTCTTGCAATTCGTCCAGCAGGTCGTCCAGCGAATGGCGCTGTGGCAAGGGCTGCACCTTGGCCACCACACCCTGGTGGCCGGCGGTGCCGCACAGGCGCTGCAGGCGGTCGCTTTCGGCATCAATCAAGCGGCAGCCCGCTTCTTTGGCGCGATCAACAAACTGGCGCATGCGGGCGTCGCGGCGGCTGGGGTCTACATAGACCTCCAGCACGCTTTCGGGTGCGGTTTTGATGCGCACGCCCACGGCGTGAAAGCCAAAGAGCAGTCGGGTGGCACCGGCAGTGGCACCGGAACTAGCGCCAGCACCAGGGGCAGCGTGGTCTTCAGCGGAAGCCCCTCCCACGCTGGGCCCAGAGCGAGGGCCAGAGCGGGGGCGGGCGGGTTTGGGAGCGGTCATGCGCGGCCTAGCGGTAGGTGGCGCGCCCGCTGTAGTCGGTGAGCTAGGCGCGAAGCAGCCAAGCATCGCACAGGCGGCACCTTGGGCCCACCCAACGCCCCCCGCTGGCACGCGGGCCCGACGGCAGGCCTACAGGGCCGGGGCCAAGGGCGGATGGACGGAGGCCTTGATGCCCGTGGCGGGCGCAACAGCGGCGGCGGCTGAAGTGTCGGGCCCTTCCATGCGCGAGACCTGGCCCGCCTCAATGGTGATGCGCCGGTCGCAGCGCGCGGCAATGGATCGGTCATGCGTCACCAGCACCAGCGTGGTGCCGAGCTCTCGATTGAGCTCCAGCATCAGGTTCATCACCGTCTCGCCGGTGGCAAAGTCCAAGCTGCCCGTGGGCTCATCGGCCAGCAGCAGTTTGGGCTTGACCACAAAGGCGCGGGCCAAGGCCACGCGCTGCTGTTCGCCGCCTGAAAGCACCTTGGGGTAGTGATTCAGGCGTTCGCCCAGGCCCACTCGCTTGAGCATTTCGGTGGCCATGGCACGGGCATCGCGGCGGCCGGCCAATTCCAGGGGCAGCATGACGTTTTCCAACGCGCTCAAATTGGCCATCAATTGAAAGCTTTGAAACACAAAGCCCACCTTGGCCCCGCGCAGCGCAGCGCGTTCATCTTCACCGCGGGCAAACAGGTCTTGGCCGTCAATGAACACCGTGCCCTGCGTGGGCACGTCCAGCCCAGCGATGATCGACAGCAGCGTGCTTTTGCCCGAACCCGAAGCGCCCACGATGGCCACCGTCTCACGCGCCGCAAGGCTGAAGTGGATGTCGCGCAGAATCGTCAGGGTGCCAGTGGAATCAGTCACCGATTTGGTGACGTGCTGCACGTCTACCACCGGCACATTCATTTCAGGATTGGGCGAGGTCATGGTTTCTTTCAAAAGCCGACGGGATGCTAGCGCGGCACTGCTTGCGCTCGCTGCAATAGGGTCTTCCCCAGGCCTTTTCGCGCAGACCTCAGCGGCGGTCAGCCCAGCAGCCCGTGGGCGCACCGTGATCGTGCTGGGCGATTCGCTCAGCGCCGAATACGGCTTGAAGCGCGGCAGCGGCTGGGTGGCGCTGCTAGAGCAACGCCTTGCCCAGCGCAACATCAACGCCCGGGTGGTCAACGCCAGCATCAGTGGCGACACCACGTCGGGCGGCCGTTCGCGCCTGCCCGCCCTGCTGCGCCAGCATCAGCCCAGCCACGTGATCATTGAGCTGGGCGGCAATGACGCCCTGCGTGGCTTGCCTCTGGCCATGACACGCGACAACTTAGCCACCATGACGCGCCAAGCGCTGGACGCTGGGGCCCGTGTGCTGCTGGTGGGCATGCAGGTGCCGCCCAACTATGGCGCGGCCTATACCCGCGACTTTGCCGCCACGTTTGAGACCGTGGCCAAAGAATTCAAAGTGCCGCTGGTGCCGTTTTTCTTAAAAGGGGTGGCCGACGGCCCCAACCCGCTGGCGCTGTTCCAGGCCGACCGCATTCACCCCACTGAGGCGGCGCAAGCCATCATGCTCGACAACGTCTGGCCCGCCCTGCAAAGGCAATTGCAGTAAATGCCTTTGACGCCGATTGCCGCTGACCAGGCCCTGCAACATTTCGACCGCTTTAGCGCCGTGATTGACGCGCGCAGCCCGTCTGAATGGGCGCTAGACCACCTGCCCGGCGCGCTCAACTGGCCCACGCTAGACGACGCCCAACGCGCTCAAGTGGGCACCTTGTACAAGCAAAGCAGCCCGTTTGACGCCCGCAAGCTCGGCGGCGCGCTGGCCGCTGCCAACATCGCGCAGCACATCCACACCCACGTGATGCCGCTGCCCAAAAGCTGGAAGCCGCTGGTGTACTGCTGGCGGGGCGGCCAGCGCAGTGGCTCGCTGGCGCTGGTGTTGTCGCAAATCGGCTTTGCGGTGCACTTGGTTGAGGGCGGCTACAAGGCCTTTCGCTCGGCCATGCTGGCCGACACCCTGGCCCAGGTGGCACGCTTGCAATGGCGGGTGATTTGTGGGCCCACCGGCTCGGGCAAAACGCGGCTGTTGCAAGCCCTGGCCAATGCGGGCCAACCCACGCTGGACTTGGAAGCACTTGCGGGCCACCGCAGCAGCGTGCTGGG
>JAAFIY010000033.1 GCA_013297985.1 Comamonadaceae bacterium
GGCGCTGGGGGCTGCGTCTGTCGGCAATGACTCTGCGCCTTCTTCTTTGACCACCACCAGTTCAGCGTCGGTGATCTGGCCGCTCACGATGCGCCACAACACCCGCAGGTTCATGAGCCCCATCACCACGCCCACCACATAGCCGATGCCATACACCCAAATCATTGACAAGCCCACCACCGGCGAGACATTGGTCACTTGCAGATCGTGCATCTTGTAGGTGCCCCAAAAGAAGAGCACGTTGCAAAACAGCATGAGTGATTCGCTTACGAACAAGCAGCCCACTTTGCCGATGCGCGGCAGTTTGCGCACCAGCGTGTCCACACCCAGGTGACCGCCTTCGCGCATGGCCACCATGGCGCCGATGTAGGTCAACCACACAAAGCAGTAGCGCGACAGCTCTTCAGACACCAAGATGCCGCTGTTGAACGCATAGCGCAGCACCACGTTGCCAAACACCATGCACACCATGGCCACCAGCGCCACCACCACCAACAGCTCCATGAGCTTGAAGAATCCATCAATCAGCTTTTGCATAGGCATCGCCCAAATTAGTGGTGATTCAGGCCGCAAGCGGCCGTTTGACGGCCGAAGCAGCTCCTTTTTTGATAGCAACCGGCTTTTGTGTCGCCAGCCGCTGCGCCGCAGCACGCGCGCTGCGTTCGGCCAGCACTTCGTCAATGTCGTCGGCTGCGCCGTCAATCAGCACGCGAATGGCGCGCTCGGCCTTGTCAGGCTTGTGCGCGGCCACGGCCAGCAGCACCGCCTCATGCAGGGGCAGCGATCCACGGGGGCCATCGGGCCGGGTGGTGGAAATCTCAAAGCTGGTGCGCAGCAGGGCCGATAGCGCTTTGCTCATCTGCACCAGCATGCGGTTGTGGCTGGCTTGCAGCAGGCCCAGGTGAAAGCGCAAGTCGTGTGCGACATAGTCGCCACCTTCGTCCACCGCGCGCACCATGCCTTCAAAGGCGTCGCGAATGCGGGCAATGTCCTGCGGCGTGGCGCGCTCGGCGGCCATCCGAACGGCGGCGGGCTCCACCACGCGGCGCAGCTCTTGCAGGTCAGCCAGAAATGGCGCGTCCAGGCCCACTTGGGTTTGCCAGTTGATCACATCGGGATCAAACCAATTCCATTGCTCAGCCGCCAACACCCGGGTGCCCACCTTCGGCCCGGTCGACAACAAGCCCCGCGCCACCAGCGACTTGACCGCTTCGCGCACCACCGTGCGGCTCACCCCCAGTTGCTCGCACAGGGCTGCTTCAGGCGGCAAACTGGCGCCCACCGCAAAACGCCCAGCCACCACCGCCAGCCCGAGGTGGTCGACTGTGTTGCCGTGTACGTTTTTGATCATGGTTAGCCCTGAACTGTGGGCCCAATGGTATGACCATAATATCAACACACCGACCGGAGAAACCCCAATGAAAGACCCCACAGGCCAGCCCGCCAAGCCCGACCCATCGCCCAAAAAAGCGCCGCACGAACTGCGCAGCCAACAGTGGTTTGGCCGCCAAGACCGCGACGGCTTTGCCTACCGCAGCTGGGTCAAGGGCAAAGGCGTGCCGCATGACCAATTTGATGGCCGCCCAGTCATTGGCATTTGCAACACCTTCAGCGAACTCACGCCCTGCAACAGCCACTTTCGCACCCTGGCTGAACAAGTGAAAGTGGGGGTTTACGAAGCGGGTGGTTTCCCGCTTGAGTTCCCGGTGATGAGCTTGGGCGAAACCCTGCTGCGCCCCACCGCCATGCTGTATCGCAACCTGGCCAGCATGGATGTCGAAGAAAGCATTCGCGGCAACCCGATTGATGGCGTGGTGCTGCTGTTTGGCTGCGACAAAACCACGCCCAGTTTGCTGATGGGTGCCAGCAGCGTGGGCCTGCCCACCATTGGGGTGAGCGGCGGGCCCATGCTCAATGGCAAGTGGCGCGGCCAAGAACTGGGCAGCGGCACGGGTGTGTGGAGCATGAGCGAGCAAGTGCGCGCAGGCACCTTGAAGTTGCAAGACTTCTTTGAGGCCGAGAGCTGCATGCACCGCAGCCACGGCCACTGCATGACCATGGGCACCGCTAGCACCATGGCCAGCATGGTCGAAGCCCTGGGCATTGGCCTGCCAGGCAACGCCGCCTACCCCGCCGTGGACGGCCGCCGCAATGTGCTGGCCCGCATGGCCGGGCGGCGCATTGTGGAGATGGTGCACAGCGATCAAACCATCACCCAAGTGCTCACCCGCGATGCGTTCGAAAACGCCATCCGCGTGCTGGCAGGCATTGGCGGCAGCACCAATGCCGTCATTCACTTGATTGCCATTGCGGGGCGGCTGGGCATCAAGCTCACCCTGGACGACTTTGAGCGCTTGGGGTCCGATCTGCCCTGCCTGGTCAACCTGCAGCCCAGCGGCCAGCATTTGATGGAAGACTTTTGCTACGCCGGCGGCATTCAGGTGGTAATGAAAGAACTGGCCGATGTGCTGCACCTGGACCACGTCACAGTCAGCGGCCAGAGTGTGCGCGACAACATGGCCGATGCCATCAACTACGACCCCCGCGTCATCAAGACCCGCGCCGAGCCGTTCAAAGAAAAAGCCGGTATCGCCGTGCTGCGGGGCAACTTGGCGCCGCGCGGCGCGGTCATCAAGCCCAGCGCAGCCACCCCAGCCCTGATGCAGCACACCGGCCGCGCGGTGGTGTTTGAAGACATTGAAGACTTCCACCGTCGCATTGACGACGACACGCTGGACATTGACGAAACCTGCGTGATGGTCTTGAAGAACTGCGGCCCCAAGGGCTACCCCGGCATGGCCGAGGTGGGCAACATGCCGCTGCCGCCCAAGGTGCTTAAGAAAGGCATCACTGACATGGTGCGCATCAGCGACGCTCGCATGAGCGGCACCGCTTACGGCACCGTGGTGCTGCACACCGCACCCGAAGCCGCCGCGGGCGGACCACTGGCCCTGGTGCACAACGGCGACCTCATTACCTTGGATGTGGCCGCACGCAAACTGCACTTGCATGTGGACGATGCCGAGCTGGCCCGCCGCCGCGCTGCCTGGACCGCCCCCGCGCCTGCATTGCCGTCAGGCTATTGGAAGCTGTACATCGACCATGTGAACCAGGCCGACGAAGGCGCCGACCTTGATTTTTTGGTGGGCCAGCGAGGGGCCTTTGTCCCTCGGGACAATCATTGATGTCCCGAGGGACAACCATTGACCTCCCCCTTCCAGCCCCATGCCCAACCTCCTCGCACTTGACTGGGGCACCTCCCGCCTGCGCGCTGCGCTGCTGGACGCAAGTGGCACGGTGCGCGTGCAGCAAGACGACGGGCCCGGCATTCAGTCGGTGGCCGAGCGCGGCGGGTTTACTCCTGTTTTTGTAGCACTCTGCGCTGATATTGAAAGCCGTGCAGCCCGATTGGGCTTAGAACCACCGGCGCACACCCTGGTGTGCGGCATGGCGGGTTCGCGCCAAGGCTGGGCTGAGGCGCCCTACTGCCCCTGTCCAGCCGATGCCCCTGCCCTGGCTGCCCAAGTGCACTGGCTGCAAGCGGGCCGCATGGCCATCGTGCCGGGGGTATGTTCAGGCCTAGACACCGCCGCCCCGGATGTGATGCGCGGCGAAGAAGTGCAAGTGTTAGGCGCTGCGCAACGCGCAGGCGTGGCTAACGGTACCTTTGTGCTGCCCGGCACCCACAGCAAATGGGTGCAGTTGCATCGGGGTCGTATTGGGGGCTTTGCCACCTACATGACGGGCGAGTTTTACGGCCTGCTGGCCCAGCACTCGCTGCTGGCCCGCATGCTCGACACCAGCGCCCCGCACGACCCCGTGGCCTTTGACGCAGGCCTGGCCCACGCACGCCAAGCGGGCAGCGTGCTGCATGCCGCCTTTGCCACCCGCACCCGCTCTTTGCTGCAAGCTCAGACCGACGCAGCAGCTGCCAGCTACTTGTCAGGCGTGTTGATTGGCGAAGAGCTGCGCGCCAACTTGGCGCATCTAAGTGCCGCAGCTGAACCGCCCGCCGTGCATCTGGTTGGCGAAGCAGCGCTGGTGGCGCGCTACGCCCAAGCCCTGACGAGCTTTGGCGTGCCCACCGTGCGCCACGGCCATGAAGCCACCTGGGCTGGCTTGCATGCACTGGCCCAACACCTGTGGCCCGATCAATAGGCGCACCATGCGGGACATGAACCACCCTTTGCTTGACTTTGCGCCCTCGCCCGCGCTGACCCATGCTTTGTCGCTGCTGCCCTTGGTGGCCATCTTGCGTGGCCTGACGGCGCCCCACGCGAGCACCGTGGGCGGCGCGCTGCTGCAAGCAGGCTGGCGCGTGCTAGAGGTGCCGCTGAACTCGCCGCAACCGCTGCACAGCATCGCTGCCCTGCGGCATCTGGCCGCTGATGTGCCGGGTGCCCTGGTGGGCGCGGGCACCGTGCTCAGCGTGGCCGAAGTGCGCAACGTGGCGGCCGCAGGCGGGCAGATCGTGATTTCACCGAACCTTAACGCTGACGTGGTGCGTGCCACTCGCGACGCGGGGCTGGTGAGCCTGCCGGGCGTGGCCACGCCGTCTGAGGCATTTGCCGCCCTACGCCACGGGGCGCATGCCCTGAAGCTGTTCCCGGCTGATGGTTTGGCGCCCGTCGTTCTCAAAGCTTGGCGGGCGGTGTTGCCTGCCGCGGTGCCGCTGCTGCCGGTGGGAGGTTTGGGCCTGCACAACCTGGCCGCTTGGCGCCAAGCCGGGGCGAGCGGCGCCGGGCTCGGTGGGTCGCTGTACCAGCCTGGCGATGACGCGGCGCTCGTCGGCGCCCGAGGCGCTGCTTTGCGCGAAGCCTGGGGCGCGCTAAAGGCCTAAGACGTCGCGTTGCGCAGCGGCGGCCCCAGCGCCGCTACCATGCGGCGCATGAACACTTCAGCTGCATCGTTGACCCACCCCGGCGCCGCCGTCTCATTTGGCTTGCGTGGCCGCGTGGCCTTGATCACTGGCGGTAGTCAAGGCATTGGCGAAGCCTGCGCCCGCCGTCTCAGCGCCGAAGGCTGTGCCGTGGTGCTGGCCGATGTCGATGCGGCCAAGGGGCAGGCGCTGGCCGATGCGTTGGGTGCCCTTTTTGTGGCCTGCGATGTGGGCGACGCGGCCCAAGTGCAAGCCGCTGTCAACGCCGCCGTGGCGGCGCATGGCCGCATCGATGTGTTGGTGAACAACGCCGGCATCTTTCGCGCGGCGGATTTTTTGGACGTGTCCGAAGCTGACTTTGATGCGGTGGTGCGCGTCAACATCAAGGGCGCTTTTTTGATGGCGCAAGCCTGCGCGCGGGTGATGGCGGCGCAGGGCGGCGGCAGCATCGTCAACATGAGCTCGGTCAACGGCACGCTGGCCATTCCCAACATCGCCAGCTACAACATGAGCAAAGGCGCTATCAACCAACTCACCCGCGCCGCAGCGCTGGCCTTGGTGGACAAAGGCGTGCGCGTCAATGCGGTGGCGCCGGGCACCATTGCCACCGAGCTAGCCGCCAAAGCCGTGCTGACCAGTGACGATGCCAAACGCCGCATCATGGGCCGCACCCCCATGAAGCGCTTGGGCGATCCGGCCGAAGTGGCCGACGCGGTGGCCTTTTTGGCCAGTGATGCCGCCCGCTACATCACCGGCGAAATCCTGGTGGTGGACGGCGGACGCATGGCGCTGAACTACACCGTGCAGGTGGATTGACGACCGCGCTGGGCCCGCTCAAGCGGCAGCAGCCGTACGGGCCAGCGGCGCTTCTTTGATGGGCCAGTGCAGCAAGGCCGCACCAATGGCCAACACGATATCGATGTACCACACCCAGTCGTAGCTGCCGGTGGCGTCAAAAATGCGGCCGCCCAGATAGGCGCCCAAAAAACCGCCCACTTGGTGGCTGAGCATCACCACCCCAAACAGCAGCGCCATATTGCCCGGGCCAAAGAACTTGGCCACCAACCCCGCCGTGGGCGGCACGGTGGACAAAAAGGTAAAGCCCATCACGGCCGAGAACACCAGCAAGGTGGTGGCGTCTTTGGGTGACAGCACAAATATCAGCACCGCCACTGCTCGGGTGACATACACCAGCGCCAGCAGCGACTTCATGCGCCAGCGGCCCACCGCCCAGCCCATGGCCAAGCTGCCGACGATGTTGAACAGCCCAATCATGGCCATGGCCCAGCCCGCGTATTGCGTGGGCAAGCCACACGCGGCCACCACGCCCGGCAAGTGGGTGGCCAAAAAAGCCACGTGAAAGCCGCACACCAAAAAACCCGCGCTTAGCAACAAAAAGCTGGGCAAGCGCAACGCCCGTGACAAGGCCTCGCGCACCGGCAACACCACCACCGCTGGCGCGGCCCCCGGGCCCGCATTCATCCCCGCAGCGCGCCGACGCAGCACCCAGGCGGCGGGCAAACCCAACAACAACAGCAAGGCCAAGGTTTCCAGCGCGCCCACCCAGCCAATGGCCACCAGCAAGCCCGCCGTAATGGGCGCCAAGGCAAACTGGCCAAAGCTGCCACCCGCGTTGACTACACCTGTGGCCAAACCGCGTTTATCGGGTGGTACCAGGCGCATGGTGGCTGACATCAGCACCGCAGGCCCGGCCATGCCAGCGCCGCCAGCAGACAGCACCCCAATGGCCACAATCAGCCCCAACTGCGTGGTCATAAAGGGCGTCAAGGCGGTGCCCACGGCCACCAGCAACACGCCCATCAGCAGCACCCGGCCCGCGCCATAGCGGTCGGCCACGGCACCGGCAAAGGGCTGGGTCAGGCCCCACCACAATTGGCCAAATGCAAACGCCAAGCTGATGCTGGCCACGCCCAAACCCGTGGAGGTGTTCAAGGAACCCATGAACAAGCCCATGTTCTGGCGTGTACCCATGGTCAGCGCAAAAATGCCCGCTGCGCTTAGCAACACCAGCCAGACGGCCGGGGATGCCGCCAGCGACGCACTCGCGCTGGGGCTTGGGGTGTCAGGCTTCATGGTGTTCGTCCTCCGGTTCGGCCTGCAGCAAAGCGATGCATTCACCCAGCAAACCATGCAGCGCCACCAAGCGATCTGCGCCTAAGGTGGCGTTGACCTGCACCTGCGCGCGCTTCCAGCGCACCCGAGCTTGGGTGCGCAAAGCGGCCCCCTCATCGGTCAGCCAGACGCTGCGGGTGCGGCCGTCAGGGCCGTCGCCCATGGCCACCCAACCAGCAGCCAACAGCGGCTTGAGGTTGCGGGTGAGCGTGGATGCGGTCATGCCCATGGCCTGGGCCAGCGCGCCCGGCGCCACTGGCTGCAAAGCCGCCAGATGTGACAGCAGGGTGTATTGCGTGACCTTGAGCCCCAGCTCGGCCAAATGCGCGTCATACAAAGGCTGTACCCGCCGGGTGAGCTGACGCAGCAGCATGTTGGTACACCCGCGCGGGGCTGGAGTGTCGCTGAGGTTACGTGCGATTTGGCTAACCAGGGCAGTCATGTTTATTATTGTAGCTGCAACTGTTGCATATGCAACTAACAAGGCAAAGGATGTGACAATGTCAGACACCGCTACAAGCCAAGCTTGGCTCGACGAATTCAACGCAATCAAAGCGCGCCTTGAGCGCGGGGTGGGCGCGGGTGTGGCTCGGCCAGATCAAGTCGCGAGCCTGAGCGGCTTGCAAGCCATGCAGGCCATGCTGGCGGGGGAGTTCCCCTATCCGCACATTGCTGAAACACTGGACTTCGTGATGTCAGCTGTCCAGCACGGGCGGGCGGAATTCATGGGCATCCCTCAGCTCAAACACCTGAACCCGATGGGCACGGTGCACGGTGGCTGGTACGCCACGCTGCTGGATTCCGCACTGGGCTGTGCGGTGCAGACCAGCCTGCCCGCAGGCTTGGGCTACACCACGGCTGAGCTCAGTGTCAACTTGGTGCGCGGCGCCAACGCGCGCAACGGTGTGCCGCTGCGCGTGACGGGCCAAGTCATTCACAGTGGCCGCCAACTGGCCACCGCCGAAGCGCGCATCACCGGCCCCGACGGCAAGCTATACGCCCACGGCACCACCACTTGCCTGGTGTTTGAAATGAAGCCGCGCGCCTAAGGCACCCAGCCCACACAATGTGGGCCATGCGAATCCTTCACACCATGCTGCGCGTGGGCCACTTGCAGCGCGCCATTGACTTCTACACCCAGGTGCTGGGTATGAACTTGCTGCGCACCACCGATCGGCCCGATCAAAAGTACACCTTGGCGTTTGTGGGCTACGGCACCAATCCCGACCACGCTGAGATTGAGCTCACCTACAACTACGGTGTCGAGCGGTATGAAATGGGCGGCGCCTACGGCCACATCGCCATTGGCGTGCCTGACGTGGCCGCCACCTGCGCTGCGGTGCGCGACAAAGCGGCTGCATTGGGCAGCGCCATCACCCGTGAACCGGGCCCGGTCAAAGGCGGCAGCACGGTGATTGCTTTTATCACCGACCCCGATGGCTACAAGATTGAGCTGATTCAGCGATCACTATCAAATTGATAGCTAGTTACGCTTATGTTTAGGGCGCAAGGGGCTGATTTGTTCAAAGGGCGCCGCCTTGATCACCCCGCTTGCCGCGCCGCTGTGCGCAGCGCGCCAGCCTCGCGCGCCAGCAATTCGATGCGGCTCCAGGCACTGGCGGCCAATGCATCGCTGGGCACCAGCCACGAGCCGCCTACGCAGGCCACACCCGGCAAGGCCAAGAAGTCTGGCGCGTTCTGCGCGGTGATGCCGCCGGTGGGGCAAAACAGCACATCAGCAAAGGGTCCACCCCAGGCCTTGAGCATGGCCAGCCCGCCCGCTTGCAGGGCTGGAAAAAACTTCAGCACCCGAAAGCCGTCTTCTTGCGCGGCCATGATTTCACTGCCTGTGGCCACGCCGGGCAACAGGGGCAGGGCATGGTCGCGGCAGGCTTGCCCCACTGCGTGGGTGTAGCCCGGGCTGACCGCAAAGCGCGCCCCGGCCAGGGCCGCCGCCTGTGCATCGGTGGCGCTGCGCACCGTGCCTGCGCCCACGATGGCGCCCGGCACTTCAGCCGCAATGCGTTGCATGGCCTGCAGGGCCACGGGTGTGCGCAGGGTGATTTCCAACATGCGAATGCCGCCATGCACCAAGGCACGCGCCATAGGCACGGCGTGGGCCAGTTCATGCACCACGATGACGGGAATCACCGCCGCGTCGCGTACCACTTGTTCGGCACTCAGCGGCCCCGCTAGCGGCGTGTGCTGCACCGGAGGTGGCGCGGTTTCGACCCGTGCGGGTTCGTCGCCCAGCGAATGGCTGCGCGGTGCGGGGGGCATCACCATGTGCAGGCTCCGGCTTCAGCGGCGCCCGCATGGCGACGCAGGTTTGAAAACAGCTCGCGCCCCAGCCCCGCCGCGTTGCTGTGCGCCAATGAGGTGGGCAGGGTGTCCAAAGGCCGAGCCAGCCATTGGTCTTGCGGCACTTGGACATCCAGATGGCCGTTGACGGCATCTACCGTGACCCGGTCGCCATCGCGCAAGCGCGCCAGCGGCCCGCCAGATGCGGCCTCGGGGCTCAGGTGAATGGCCGCCGGTACCTTGCCCGAGGCGCCGCTCATGCGCCCGTCAGTGAGCAGAGCCACGCGCAGGCCCTTGCCTTGCAGCACCGCCAGCCCGGGGGTGAGCTTGTGTAGTTCGGGCATGCCATTGGCCTGAGGCCCCTGCCAGCGCACCGCCACCACCACGCCGCCGGGGTCGTCGGCCCCTGCAGATGCCGCGCGGGCTGTGGCTTCCAAAGAGCCGTCGTCCAAGGCCGCAAGCACCGCCTCTTGACTGTCAAACACCCGTGCCGGGGCGCTGACCACATGGCGATCAGTGGGCACGGCTGACACCTTGATCACCGCCCTGCCCAAAGGCCCGCTCAAGAGCTTCAAGCCGCCGGTGGCGCTAAAGGCATTGGCCACTGGGCGCAGCACGCTGAGGTCGCGGGAAGGGCCGGGGCGCTGCCATTGCAAGGCCCCGGTGGCGTCAGCTTGCGGCACACAGGCAAATTCATGCAAGCCGCCGGGGCGCACGGTGGCCACATCGCCGTGCATCAGGCCCGCGTCGATGAGCTCGCCAATCACATAGCCGGGGCCCCCCGCAGCCTGAAAGTGGTTCACATCCGCTTGCCCGTTGGGATACACCCGCGCCAGCAGCGGCACCACCGCCGACAGGTCTGAAAAATCGTCCCAATCGATCAACACGCCAGCCGCGCGGGCGACTGCCACCCAATGGATCAGGTGATTGGTGCTGCCGCCTGTGGCCAACAAGGCCACCATGGCGTTGACGATGGCGCGCTCATCCACCATCAGGCCAATGGGCGGCACGCGCCAAACGGCGGGCGTGGGGCCCAATGCGGGCGTGGGCCGGCCCAGCACCGTGCGCACCGATTCGCGGGTTAACTCTGCGCGCATCGCGTGGCCGGGGTTGACAAATGCGGTGCCGGGCACATGCAGGCCCATGGCTTCCAGCAGCATCTGGTTGCTGTTTGCAGTGCCATAAAAGGTGCAGGTGCCCGGGCCGTGATAAGCAGCTTGCTCGGCCACCAGCAGTTCGCTGCGGCCCACCAAGCCTTGGGCGGCCTGCTCACGCACCTTGGCTTTGTCGGTGTTCGACAAACCGCTGGTCATGGGGCCAGCAGGCACAAACACGGTGGGCAAGTGGCCGAAGTGCAGCGCGCCAATCAGCAAGCCCGGCACGATCTTGTCGCACACGCCCAGCATCAAGGCGCAGTCAAACACGTCATGGCTGAGCGACACGGCCGTGGCCATGGCGATCACGTCGCGCGAAAACAGGCTTAGCTCCATGGCGGGCGTGCCCTGTGTGATGCCGTCGCACATGGCGGGCACACCACCTGCCACCTGCACCGTGGCGCCCATGGCGCGGGCCGTAGCGCGGATGAGATCTGGGTAGCGCTCCAAGGGCGCATGGGCCGACAGCATGTCGTTGTAGGCATTGATGATGCCAATGTGCGGCGCGCGTTCGGCCACCACCCGCAGCTTGTCAGAGGCGGGCATGGCGGCAAAGGCGTGCGCCACATTGGCGCACCCCAAGCGATCAGAGCCGCGCCTGCGCTGGCCGTAAGTGGCCACTTGTTGCAGGTACGCGGCGCGGGTGGCGGTGCTGCGCATGGCAATGCGCTGGGTGACGTGGGCCACTGCAGGGTGCAGGGCGGTGGCGGGTGCAGTGCTCATGCCAAGCATGCTACTGCGCCGGGGCGGGTGCAGCCACCCGTGTCGGCTCGTTACTGCGTCGTAACCGGGCCGCGCGCCTTGCATCGCGGGCTGCGTGGCGGCAGCCCGCCCGCCCAACGAAAAAAGCCCGGCGGTACCGGGCTTTTTGGAATCAGCGAGCGCCGCGATTACTTGGTAAGCGACACATCCACCCGCCGCCCCTGGTCGGCAGCGCCACCCACGATGGATTCGGGCTTTTTGAGCTGGATTTTGTCCTCAGGCACGCCCAGGGCCTTGATGGCGTCGCGCACCGCAAAGGCACGCAGCTTGGCGAGCTCTTCGTTTTTGGCGGGGTCACCGCTGCTGTCGGCAAAGCCACTGATCACGGCCATGCCGCCCGCAGCTACGCCCTTGACCACTTCAGCCAGCGCCTCGGCGCCGCCCGGGGCCACGTCGGTTTTGGCATAGGCAAAAAAGAACTGCACCACGCCATCGACCACGCGCACGCTGGCGTTGTCGCCGCTTGGGGCCACGGCCACCATAGCAGGTGCCGGTGCAACTGCGGCGGCCGCCTTGGCCTGACCGCGGTGATGCAGCACGATGCCCAGCACAAGCGCAATCACCAACAAAATCAGCGAGAACACCACACCAAGCACAAGGCCTTGGTTGTCATCATCACGTTCAGCCATGGGGCAAATCACTCCACAAATGGACCAGCACACAAACCGCGTCAAGCAGCGGCACCGCTGGCTGACGTGCGAGTAAACCCGACATTGTACGAAGGCCCCGCCGCCTCATGGCCTACCATGGCGGCAGACGATGAATACCCAGGCACCTGCTCCTGCCGTGTCAGCGATTGATGGCGCCACCCCGGCCACCCTACCCGCTGAATCCATTGCCCTGCGTGAACGTGCCTGGGCCCAATGGTGGGCCTTTGACTCCATCACCCGCGCGCAGGGCCTGTGGGTGTTTGCCTACGCTTCATTGATCTGGAAACCCCAGTTCACGCCTGCCGAACAGCGCTTGGCCCGTGTCAGCGGCTGGCACCGCGGTTTAAGCATGTGGAGCACGCTCAATCGCGGGACACCCCAGCGCCCGGGCTTGGTTTTTGCGCTGATCCGGGGCGGGCATTGCCGGGGCGTGGCGCAGCGCCTGCCCGGTGACAACTTGACCAGTTTGCGCGGCGTGTTCAACGACCTATGGTCACGCGAAATGGTGACTGCCATTTACCAAGCCCGCTGGGTACGCTGCCAAACGGCCCAGGGCGATGTGCGCGCGATGACCTTCACCCTGCCCAAAGAGTCTGAACGTTATTGCTGCGAACTCAGCCCGGCGCAGTACCACGACATCTTTCGCCACGCCAATGGGCGCTTTGGCAGTACGCTGGAATACGCGCAACAAACCGAAGCCAGCCTGCGCGCGCTAGGCATCATTGACCGCCAACTGCAACGGGTGTTGCGACACGCGCCGCGTGCTTGAAAGCACGGTGTGGCCCCGCGCCTGCGAACTGTGTTGGCTAGGCGCGCAGAGCCGCAGCGGTAAAGGGAAGTTCACGCAAGGGCCGCCCGGTGGCGCGACGCACGGCATTGGCCAGCGCCGGCGCCAGCGGCGGCAAGCCGGGCTCGCCCATGCCTTTAGGGGCATCGGCGCTTTCACAAATGTGCACCGCCACGGGCGGTACATCGGTGATGCGGGCGGGCGCAAACTGGTGGTAGTTGCTCTCCTGCACCACGCCGTCTTTGAGCGTGATGGCATGCCCGGGCATCGTGGTTGACAGCGCCATGACCGCCGCACCTTGCACTTGGGCTTCTACCGTGCGGGGGTTGATACAGCGGTTGCAATGCACGCCCGCAGTGACCTGACCCAGCACCACGCGGCCGTCGCGCACGGTGGCTTCCACGACATAGGCCACCACCGATTCAAAGCTTTCGTGCACCGCCACGCCCCATTGCATGCCGGGGCTTAGCGTTTTGCGTCCATAGCCAGACTGCGCCACCGCCAACTGCAGGGCTTCGCGATGGCGGGCATGCTTGGCATCGGTGCCCATTAAGCGCAGTCGGTAGGCCACCGGGTCTTGGCCCGTGGCCTGCGCGATTTCGTCGATGAGGGTTTCCATCACAAACGCGGTGTGGGTCGAGCCCACTGCTCGCCACCACAGCACCGGCACGTTCACTTTGGGGTGGTGCACGGTCAGGTTCATGGGCACGTTGTAGGGTTCGCGCATGCCCTCGCTGGTGGTGTTGTCTACCCCACCCTGCACCATGAAGCTCTCAAACGGGCTGCCGGTCAAGATGCTTTGGCTGACGATGCGGTGGTCCCAGGCCAGTACCCGGCCTTGGTCATCAAATCCGATTTCGGCCCGGTGCAAAGTGAAGGGCCGGTAGTAGCCTGCGCGCATGTCGTCTTCGCGGCTCCACACCACCTTGACGGGTGCGCGCTGCCCTTGGGCGGCCAGTGCTTTGGCCACTGAGACGGCTTCCAAGATGTATTCAGAGCTAGGCACCGCACGACGGCCAAAACCGCCACCGGCCATCTGCACATGAATGTGCACCTGCTCGGGCTTCAAACCCGTGCTGCGCGAAATGGCGCCTGCATCCATGCCCGGCATCTGCGATGCGGTGTGTACATCACAGCGATCGGCTTTGAGGTCAACCGTACAGGCCAGCGGCTCCATTTGCGCGTGGTTCAAATACGGAAACACAAACTCGGCCGACAGCTTGCGCGGCGCAGTCGCCAACCCAGACGTATCCGCCTTGAAGTTGGGCTGCGGCGCTTGCACGCCGGGGCGCTGCGCAAGCTCTTGATATTGCGCGCGCAGGCGGTCGGTATCCACGGCCTGCACGCCAGACGTATCCCAACTCACCTTGAGTGCATCGCGGCCCAATTTGGCGGGCCAGTAGCCATCTGCCACCACCGCCACGCCGCGCCCGCCGCGATCGAGCTCAACCGGCACGACGGCCCGCACGCCGCGCACCTTAAGCGCATCCGCTGCGTCAAACGACGCAAAGCGCGCTCCAAACACTGGGGGCCGCACCACCAAGGCCGTGCGTTGCCCAGGCAACGCGATGTCGATGCCGTAGGTTTGGCTGCCGGTGGATTTTTCGCGCGCCACTTTCAGGCCAGTGGGCTTGCCGATCAACGCAAAGTCTTTGGGATCTTTCAGCCGTACCGCCGCTGGCACGGGTTCTCGCATGGCGGCTTCAAACAGCTCGCCATAGCCCGCGCTGCGCCCGCCGCCGCTCACCACGCCTTGGCGCGCGCTTAGAGTGGCTGGTGCCACGCCCCACTGTTTGGCCGCTGCGGCCACCAGCATGGCCCGCGTGCGGGCGCCCAGTTCGCGGTATTGGGTGTAGCTGTTTTTGATGGAGTTCGAGCCACCCGTCAGATGCATGCCGTACATCGGGTCTACATAGGCGCCGTCTGCACTGCCAAAGCCAGTTTTCACCCGCGCCCAATCGGCGTCGAGCTCTTCGGCGCAGATCATGGCCAGTGCGGTTTCAATGCCTTGGCCCATATCCATGCGGTTGCACAGCACGGTGGTGGTGCCGTCGCGGGCAATGCTCAGAAACGCTGCGGGGCGTTCGGTGGGCTTTTGCCCGGGTGGCACGGCAGGCGCTTGCTGGGCGCGCACCCCGGGGGTGGCCAGCGGCATGAGGGCCAAGCCCAAGGTGCCACCCACGGTAACGGCGACGAAACGGCGCCGGTCCAGCGCTGCGGGTGCTGGGCTTTCGGCGGCGGGTAGGTATTTGTCAAGAATCATGGATGGCTCCTGCGGGGGCGGCTGCGTTCAGGCCAAGGCACGGGCGGCGTCTTGCACGGCGGTGCGCACCCGGGCGTAGGTGCCGCAGCGGCAAATGTGGCCCGCCATGGCTTCATCAATTTGCGCGGGACTCGGGTTTTTGTTGGCCTTAAGCAGGGCCACCGCGCCCATCACTTGTCCGCTCTGGCAGTAGCCGCACTGGGCCACGTCGTGACGCACCCAGGCGTCGGTCACGGCCTTGCCCACCGGGTCAGCCGCCTGCGCTTCAATGGTGACCACCCGCTGGCCCACCGCTGCTGAGATAGGGGTTACGCACGCGCGCACGGCCGAGCCATTGAGGTGCACTGTGCAGGCGCCACACAGCGCCATGCCACAGCCAAACTTGGTGCCGGTGAGCTGCAGGTTATCCCGCAGGGCCCAGAGAATGGGGGTGGACGGATCGGCATCGACGCGCACGTCGCGGCCATTGACGTTCAAGCTCACTGACATGAAGCAACTCCTTGCAGGCGTATCCGGTAGATGATGCACGGTTCGCAGCCTATCGAGAACAAGCGAATTGATCGCTGTACTTGGATGCTGTGTCTTCGTTTGTCAAACAATCGTCCCCATGAATACGACCACCTCCCTGGCTGATTTGCGCACCCGCTACGAACGCGGCGAACTCCTCGAAAGCCTCGCCGGTAGCGATCCCCTGGCGTTGTTTGAGCTGTGGCTCAAAGACGCCCTGGCGCAGCAACTGCCCGAGCCCACCGCGATGACCCTGGCCACAGTGGGTAGCGATTTGCGCCCCAGCACCCGCATCGTGCTGCTCAAAGGGTGCGACTCCAAGGGCCTGGTCTGGTACACCAACTACAGCAGCCGCAAAGGCCGTGAACTCGCGGGCAACCCCCAGGCAGCATTGCAGTGGTACTGGGCCGCGCACGAACGCGTGGTGCGCGCTGAAGGCCAGGTGCAGCCCACCACAGACGCAGAAAGTGATGCCTACTTTGCCAGCCGCCCGCTGGACTCCCAGGTGGGCGCCTGGGCCAGCGCGCAAAGCGAAGTGGCCACAGACCGTGCGGCCATTGATGCAGCCATGCAAGCCCAGTGCGTACGTTTCGGATTGGCGCGCGACGCCAACGGGCGCATTCAGGCCCCTGCGGGCGCTGCGGTGAAGGTGCCGCGCCCGCCTCACTGGGGCGGCTATCGCCTCGTACCAGACACCTGGCAGTTTTGGCAGGGTCGCGCCAGCCGCCTGCACGACCGGCTGGAGTTCATTCAACAAGGCAATGGCACATGGCTGCGGCAGCGCCTGAATCCCTAGCCGCCAACGGCTTGAGCGGATGGGTGTCAGAGCCCAACCTGGGGGTGCTAAGCACCACCGTGGGCACTGAAGCCGACGCGGCGGCCCTGGCCACGGCGCTGGTTGAACGGCGCTTGGCCGCTTGCGTGCATCTGCAATCCATTCGAAGCGTGTACGCGTGGCAAGGCCAAGTGCAGCAAGACGCCGAGTGGGCGCTGCGCATCAAGCTGGCGCCGCACCAATTGGCACGGGCGGTGACGTGGCTGCGGGCCCACCACCCCTACCAAACGCCCGAGCTGTTGTGGCAGCGCTGCGATGGGGCCGGTGAAGACTACAGCCGTTGGGTGGCAGACCCTTTCACCCCACCGCCTGCCCCATTGCCTACCCCTTCTCCCGCCCCTAGCCCGGCGCCGGACTAAGCCATGGCGGCCTGGCTGGATGTGGCGGCATGGTTTGACTACGTGGCCTTCTACGCCGCGTTGGTGGCGCTGCTGCTGGGGCTGCACCAATGGCGCCGGCGGGTGCAGCGCAGCAGTCGATTCAGGTCAAGTGACAAGCGGGCGCATCAGGACCCCGCTCGCGGGAAAGCCGCAGGGCCAAAGTGGCCGCCGCGAGGGCGTCGCCCTCATCGGTGAATCACCGCGCGGGTTCGTCGTCGATGCCGTTGCTGCAGCGCAGCGCTTGCAGGGCCGAGCGCGCGGCCGCCATGTCACCCACTGCCGGCCACACGCGCACAGCCACCAGGGCGCGCACATGGCGCACCTGCACCAGCTGCGCGCCCTCGGGAGCCATGCCCCCCACCGCCTGGCTGGCGTACACCCACCAATTGAGTTCATCAATGGGCGGCGGGGCAGAAGGCATTTGCTGGCTGAGTACCAATTGGCCGTCTTCTGACAGCACCAGCACCTGCCAATGCCCCGGCGCTTTGAGCACTGGCGGCCGCCAGCGCAGGTGCAGCACCGGCTGGCGCTGTAGATCAACCGGGCAGATGGCCAACAAAGCCCCAGGATCAGCCCAAGGCGCGGCCTGCGATGGCGGATCTGGCGCGGGGTCTGCAGTTGCCCCAAGCCCGTTGCCCAGGCTATCGGTTTGCACACCCAGACTTGGGGGACGCCAAACACCTTGCACCGCCGCCGCGCTGGCAAAGCCCAATAGGGGCGCGTTCACGATGCGCGGGATGACCCACAAGCTGGCCAGATGCGTCAACACCGCTACGCAGCCCACCACCCAGACGGGCAAGGCCCACGCACCTACCCGGCCCCAGCCGCGCCTGCCACGGTGGGGTGAATGGGTCTGGCGACTTGGGGTGTGGCCAGTCATTCGCAGGCGCCTAAACGCTGTATGCGCCAGGCTTGCAACGGGTTCGTCCGCGCCAGCACCGATTCATTGGGTTGATACAGCCGAAGTACCAACACCAAACCATCAGAAACGGGTGTGGGCAGCAGCCAGCGCTGCGGCGTTTGCGCCGCCGCTGGATCGCGCTGCAAATCAGCGTCAGCCAGTGCACCGTCGGGCTGGGTCTGAATGCGCCACGGGGTACCGGGCGGCGCACCTGGCAGTTGGGCGGGCCATTGACCCGGCGGAAGCACAACGCCGTCGGCCATGGCCTGCCCAGCGGCCAGGGTGGTACCCAACCAGTCGCCATCGACGCTGTAGGCGTGCAAGCTCCAGCCCTGGGCCGGTGGCGGTGGGCCTTCAATGGCATAGGTGCATCGGCTGCTGAGCAGCGCGCCAGCGTCATCGGTATGGGCGTGCAGCGCCCACACCTGCGCAGCATCCGGCGCCAGACTACCGACCACGGCCCGACGCGCACGGGCCCAGGGCGTGTCCGCCGCATCGGCCAGGGCAGCCGCGTGCTGCCACGGTGCCGCCACCGGCGCCAGTTGCTTGGCGCTGCGCCACACCCCGGCAGTGGCGAGCGCACCCAGCGCCAAACCCAACAGCAGCCAGCCCATCCAAGCCAGCACGCTCTGGGCGGCTTGGGCGGGGGTGTGCGCTAAGGCCGGCGCGGGTGAATCGGGTGGCTCAGCCATGGCGCGCGGGTTGTGGTGCCGGGGTGCCCGGCGCGGGCATGACCGGCCTGGGCCAACTGTTGGCGCGCAGGTTGTGCTGCGCCAAAGCCGCCGTTTCGACCACCCGGCGCTGGCGCGTGACGTCTGTTTTCGCCTGAATGATCCATTCCAAAATGCCGCGCTGCGCGCTAGCGGGAAAGGCCGCAAACCAATGCGCTGCGTGCGGATGTGCCGCCAGGGCAAGCCGCAAGTCATCGGGTACTAGCAGCGCATCCACCGTGTCTAGCCGCGACCAAGTGCCATCTTGCTGCGCCCGCTGCACGGCGGCCAAGCCGCTGGCATGCATCAGACCCTGCTGCGTCAGGTGTTGCACCCGCGCCTTGTTGGCGGCAGACCAGGCCGACCCCGAGCGGCGTGGCGCCATCCACAGCATGGAGCGTTGCGCGTCCAAGGCCTGCGGGCGGCTATCTACCCAACCGAAGCACAGGGCTTGGCACACCCAATCGTGATACGTGACAAATGCCTGTCCACTGGCCTGGGCAGCGGCTTTTTTGCGCATCACCAACCAAACACCTTGGCGTTGCTGATGATGAGCCAGCAGCCATTGGCGCCAGTCGGCTGCCGTTGTGGGTTCCACACGCAAGGCCACCGCCTCGGTATTTGCTATTTTTTTTGTAGCTGTCACGGCAATGAAATAGGGCGGTAGAGGTCGATCAGCCCACTAGCCAGGCCATCGTAAACACCACCGCGCTGATGGTGACCAACCCAGCCAGCGTGGACACAGCCACAGCGGCGGTGGTGACGTCAGCCTGCACGTTGTAGCGCTGGGCAAACAAATACGCGTTGGCGCCCGCTGGCATGGCGGCTGCCATCACCACCACCGCCAGGGGCAAGCCTTGCAGGCCCAGCGCCCACGCGGCCACGCCCACCACCAGCGGGTGCAGCAGGTTCTTGATGCCCACAAACACCAGCGCTCGCCGCAAATGCGCCCAGGCCTGTGGTGTGGCTAGGGTGTGCGCCAGGCTGATGCCCACCATCACCAAGGCCATGGGCCCAAAGGCGCTGCCCAGCACCACCATGGGCTGGTCCAGCCACTCGGGGATGGACCAGCCCATGGCGCCCCAGGCCAAGCCCAACACGATGGGCACCGGCACCGGGTGCAACACCGCAGAGCGCACCACCGTCACGGCGAGTGCACCAGCAGACGCAGCCGCACCGCCGTCAGCCCGCCCCACTGACGCACGGGCCAGCGCCAGCTCCATCAACACGGTTGAAACGGTCAGCAAAATCAGGGCATGCAGCGACACCAGGGTGAGCAAGATCTGCAGGCCCGGCGTGCCGTAGGCCAAGCCCACCAAGGGCACGCCAATCATCACCAGGTTGCCGTACAGCGCCGTCATGGTCGACACCACGCCTTGCGGCGAGAACCGGTAAACAACCAACAGCAAGGCGTAGAGCACGCCGCTGCTCAGAAAATAAATCAGCACCGGTCGACCATCAAAGCTGCCCAGGTCCATATGCGCCATCGAACGAAACAACAAAGGCGGGCCCAACACCAAAAAAATCAGGTTCGACAAGGCCTTGGTAGCAGACGGCGGCACCCAGCCCAAGGCACCCGCCAACGCCCCCACGGCGATCAGCAGCACCACGGGGATCAGCGCAGCGGTGACAGGGTCAGTCATTGAATCAAAAGTAGCTGGAATTGCGATGCACAGAACGCGGAAAAAAGTACACTAAAAATTCCATGATCGCTTTAAGGACTTGATACATGCCAACGCATTTCCCGTTGATGAGCAGCCGCCTGCCTTCAATTGTTCGGTGGGGCGCCCTCGGCCTGGCTTTCGCTGCGGCCGCCATCAGCGCGCCCGCCCCCACCCTGGCGGCTGAACACCCGCTATCCAAAATCACCTTCGACGCGGCCCGCAAAGTGGACGTTCTCGATATGGTCATGTCGGTCGACTGGGACTTTGACGCGCCGCCCAGTGGGCCCGGGCCTGACGGCCAAAACCAAGTTTATGACCGCGCGTTCATCACCAACATCATCCGGCAGTCGGCCTTGTCCACTTATGTGATGACTGAAGGCCGCATGGTGGTGGGCACGGTGCGGGTGTACCGCAACAGCCAGTTCATGACCAACACCGACATCCAGTACCTGCAGCGCAATGGTCGGGCCAACGCCCACATCGGCGGGTACATGACAGGCTGCAAATCCTGCCGGGTCCAGCAATACGCGGGCACCAGCGAAACCACTGAAGCCCACGGCAAAACCGTCGCCCACGAATTTGGCCACTACGTACTGGGCCAGTACGACGAATACCGCGAAGAGGGTGGCAAATCCACCGAGCCCGGCTCGCCGCAAGACGGCGACACCCCGCGCGACACCATCATGCACAACCACCTGCAGTTCGATGCGCTGTCTACTGCGGATGACTACATCGATCTCAATGTGCGCCGCACCGCCCAATTCCGGGTGTTCGGCCGCTCGCACTGGGAGGTGCTCACCGTGGCCCTGCCCAACGAACCGCCCGAGATGACCACGCTGCGCCAGCAGTACCGCTCGCTGGCGGGCCTGCCCACTCCAACCCGCGCGGCCCTGACCCGCCCGCGCACCGGCTGGGAAAACGATCTGAACGTGGTCTTTATGGCCGACGACCCTGCGGGTGCTGCGGGCCGTGCGGGCACCGCTCCGGCTGGCGTTTTGCAAACCCTGCTGATTGACGTCACCCAAGGCGCCACGGCCCTGGCGGGCCAACTGCGCGCCGCCCAGCAAGCGGTAGACAGCGCCGAGGCCAGCACCCGACTGCAAGTCATCGTGCATCCGTTCAGCGCGGCGCCGCTGGTGCCGTTCACCTTGCTCAATGACGCGGGCAAAAACAGTGTCAAGGCCGCCATTGCAGCCATTACGCCCGACTCCGCCACCGACGACGCCAGCTTGGCTGTGCGCTTGTTTGCATTTGCTGAAAGCGCCTTGCCCAGCCTGTTCCCGGCCGGGCCTGCCACCCAATCGGCTGGCGGCTTTTTGTTCCGGGTGTATGGGGCGCAGGCGATTGGTATCAACGGCGGCAACCTGTTTTACTTTGACGGCCGCGCCCTGCAAAACCTGGGCCCCGGCGCGGCGTTCTTGGGTGGTGCTCGCACCTCGCTCAGCGCCAGCTTGCGCTCGGCCTTGGCCCGCGTGCAGGCGGTTCGCACCCAGCGCGATACGCCTAGCGTGATGCTGTTCACCACCGCGACCGCCGTGGTCGAACCAACCGTCAGCGACAGCTTCCGCGCCGCTGGCGTGCCCATCTCGGCAGTGGCCCTGGCCACCACTGGGCAAGCACCGGCGGCTTTGCGTTCGGGTGAAGGCAGCAAGTCCCTGTTTGACCTGGCTAAAGACACTCGCGGTGTGTACAAAGACGCCAACAAACCCGGCGATCTGGCCCGTGCGGCCGAACAAGCGGCCAATAGCAGCGAAGGTGACGACGTCGAGCAAATCCAAGAAGCCTCAGCCACTTCACTGCCTGCTGCGGGCAACCTGCGCCTCAGCGCCACGGTGGCCGACGCCACGCTGGACAAAGAAGTCTCTTTCACCGCTTACTTTGAACCCGGCGACGCCAGCAAGCTAAGCTTCACCCTGGCCACACCGGGCGGGTTGGCGATCACGCCCACCAGCCTGCCGTCGGGCGTGACGTATTCGTTGGACGCGGCCAATGGCGAAGCCCGCTACCGCATTGCCACCACCGCGGCCGGCCGTGTCGGCGTGTGGCAAGCCACCCTGACCGCTGGTGCAGCGGTGGCCGGTGAAGTGGCCATTGATGCCCAGGTGCAGTCAGCCCTGTATGCGGTGATTGACGTGACCGGCGGCACCACCGAAGACCCCAAGCCCATCCGCATGGAAGTGGAAGTGGCTGGCCCCGTGCCTGTGCAAGGCGCCACGGTCACTGCCGACGTGTTTGACCGCAACGGCACCCGCGTGCGCACCGGCCTGGTGTTGAAAGACGACGGCGCCGCGCCCGATGTGAAACTCAACGACGGCCGCTACACCATCAGCCTGACCGATTTGCCCAATGGCGAATACGAAGTGGTGGTGAACGTGGTCAATAACGGGCAGGCCGTGTACACCACGGCAGGCAGCACCAAGAAGGGCACCAATGCGGCACCGCAGCCGGTGCCCGCCTTCCAACGCCGAGCCAGCGAGACCTTTGTGAAGACGCGCTGATTCAGCCCCAAGCCCCAGCAACACCCGACGTGGCCAAAGTGCCCGTCGGGTGTTTGTCTTTTTGGGCTGTTGCGCTCTATTTGATTGCCGAAGCAGCTACAAAACATATAGCAATTTCCGCTTTGTCAGGCCTGGCGTGGCCGTGGCTTGGGCGATGCTCAACCGGCGGGGCAATCGACCACCTTGCCGCTACACTTCAAAAACCACGAAGCGACTGGGGATTTGACCGATGCACACGAGTTTTTCGCTGACGCGCCGCAACTGGCCGTCCATCATCCGCTGGGGCACCCTGGGCCTGGCCTTTGCCCTGGCCGCCACCAGCGCCCCGGCGCCTGTCCAGGCGGCCGAACACCCGCTGTCAAAAATCACTTTTGACGCCGCTCGTCGCATTGACGTGCTGGACATGGTGATGTCAGTGGACTGGGACTTTGACGCCCCGCCAGAGGGCACCGCCGACCGCGAAGGCAACCCCCAGGCCTATGACCGTGGCTTTATCACCGACATCATTCGGCAAGCGGCGCTGTCCACTTTCATCATGACTGAAGGCCGCATGGTGGTGGGCACGGTGCGGGTGTACCGCAACAGCCAGTTCATGACCAACACGGACATTCAATACCTGCGGCGCAATGGCCGCGCCAATGCGCACGTGGGCGGCTTTATGACGGGCTGCCGCTCTTGCCGGGTGCAGCAGTACGCAGGCACCAGCGAAGCCACCGATGCACACGGCAAAACTGTCGCGCACGAGTTTGGCCACTACGTGCTGGGCCAGTACGACGAGTACCGGGAAGTGGGCGGCACCAACCCCAACCCCGGTTTTCCGCAAGACGGTGACACCCCGCGTGACACCATCATGCACAACCATTTGCGGTTCGAGAGTCTGTCTACCCCCGAGGACTACTTCGACCCCAACGGCCGCAGCACCGCGCAGATCCGCATTTTTGGTCGCTCGCACTGGGAGGTGCTCACCGTGCCTTCCCCAGATGATCCCGTCCGCATGAACCGAGTGCGCGAGCAATACCGGTCGCTCGCAGGTCTGCCGACCCCCAGCCGGTCCATGCTCACCCGCCCCCGTACCGGTTGGGAAAATGACTTGAACGTGGTCTTTATGGCGGGCGGCGCCACCGCCACCGGTGGCGGCGCGGCCACGCCCAGCGGCGTGATCCAAACCCTGGTGATCGACACCACCGACGGCGCCGCTTTGGGTGCCCAACTGCGCGCCGCCATCCAAGCGGTGGACAGCGCAGAAGCCACCACCCGCCTGCAAGTGCTGGCCCACCCCTTTAGCCTGGCGCCGGTGATTGGCTTTACCGTGCTCAACGACGCCGGCAAAGCGGCGGTCAAGGCCGCCATCACCAACATCAGCCCGGACACCGCAACGGATGACGCCACCTTGGCGCAGCGCCTGTTTGCCTATGCCGAAGCATCCTTGCCCGCCCTGTTTCCGGCAGGCCCTGCCACGCAATCGGGCAGCGGCTTCTTGTTCAGGGTGTATGGCGCCCAAGCCATTGGCGTGAGCGGCGGTAATTTCTTCTGGTTCAACGGCCAGGTGCTGCAAAACCTGGGCTCGGGCGCCGCGCTGTTGACCGGTGCGCGTGCCTCCCTGACCGCCACGCTCAACGCCGCGCTAGGCCGGGTGCAGGCCATACGCACCCCGCGCGACACCCCGAGCGTGATGGTGTTCACCAATGCATCCAGCACGGTTGACCCTTCGATCGGTGACGCATACCGCGCCGCTGGCGTGCCCATCTCTGCGGTGGCACTGGCCTCAGTCGGCCAGGCGCCCGCATCGCTGCGTTCGGGTGCAGGCACCAAGTCGCTGTATGACCTGGCCAAAGACACCCGCGGCGTCTACAAAGACGCCAACAAGCCGGGCGACTTGGCACGCGCCGCCGAGCAAGCCGCCAATGCGGCCGAGGGCGACGATGTCGAGCAGATTCAAGAAGCGTCGGCTACAGGCCTGCCCGCTGCGGGCAACCTGCGCATGAGCGCCACCGTGGCCGACGCCACGCTGGACAAAGAAGTCGCCTTCACCGCCTACTTTGACCCGGCTGACACCACCAAGCTGACCTTCGCCCTGACCACACCCGGTGGCTTGGGTATCAGCCCCACCAGCTTGCCGACAGGCGTGACCTATGTGCTCGACGCGGCCAACGGCGAAGCCCGTTACCGCGTGGCCACCAGCGTGGCAGGCCGCGTGGGCACCTGGCAGGCCACACTCACCGCTAGCGCAGCGGTCAGCAAAGAAGTGGCCTTGGACGCGCATGTTCAATCGGCCTTGTTTGCAGTCATCGACGTCATCGGCGGTACCGCCGAAGACCGCAACCCCATCCGATTGGAAGTGGAGGTGGCGGGCCCCGTCCCGGTGCAGGGCGCCATCGTGACGGCCGATATCTATGACCGTAGCGGCACCCGCGTGCGCACAGGCCTGGTGTTGAAAGACGACGGCGTGGGCCCCGACGAACGACCCAACGACGGCCGCTATACCATCAGCCTGGCTGATTTGCCCAATGGCGAATACGACGTGGTGGCGTTTGCAGTCAATAACGGCCAAGCGGTGTACACCACCTCTGGCAGCACCAAGCAGGGCACCAATGCACCGCCGCAAACGGTGCCGGCCTTCCAGCGCCGCACCAGCGAGAGCTTCGTTAAGACCCGCTGATCCGTCTGCAACCCCATCCGCACCCGACGCGGCCACAGCGCCCGTCGGGTGTTTGCTTTTTGGGGCTATAGCGGCCTATTTGTCGGCCTAAGCAGCTACAAAAAAAGTAGCAATAGCTGACAGGTGCCAAGGCGTGGAAAAAGCTCTACCCTCGCTAAGGGCGGCGCCTTTCTTTACTTGACTGAAACCGCTTCCGTCATGCGATAGAACAAGCCATAAGGGTCATCCGGCAGCACGGCAAATCGGCCTTCCACCACCACCGGTTCCAGCGTGTATTTCACTGGTTCGGCGGTGCGCACCTCAACCATGCTCTCGGGGCCGCCAGGCACGCAGAATGAGCAGGTCATGGGCACGGAGGTCAGCAAAAAATGGCGTTGCCGCTCGCCTGGCTGCAGCGGCAACATAAAGCCTTGCACCCGCTGCTTTTTGCCAGCCAACGCGGTTTGGCTGCTAGAAAAATCAGGCAGCACCCGGCGATTGACCACCCGGGTTTTGGCCGACGTCAACACGCTCCACGGCACCACATCGGCGCGCGGCGGCAAGGGCGCAAACGGGCTGTTGGGGCTGTGCATGCCGGGCCCTTGGCCAAAGGGCACACCGCCTGCGGGTGGCACCGCGTCGGCGCGGCTGCCGGGCGTGCCGGCACCGGTGCCTGCAGCGCTACCGGTGTTTGCTGTGCCAATGCCGACCGCCGCTGCCTCACCGGGGCGCGGCGGCAAGGCGCCGGCGCCCATCGCGCCGCTGGGTGCGCCCAGCGGCGGCGACAGCAGTACCGGTGGTGTCGGCGTCGGGCTTTGGGCCCAGGCCGCGCCACCGGCCGCGCAGGCCGAAGCTAGCCACATCCACACCGCTGCGCGCCGCGCTTGACCCGTTCGCTTCATTCAAATGCCCCTATGCCACCTGGCCCGGCCACCGCAGATCAGTGCTGGTGCCGCATGCCGCAGTATTTGCCAATCGCCAGACCTTTGCATTGGGCTTGCAGTTCTTTCATACACGCATCGTGGCCTTTGCCCGATTCCAGGCATTTGGCCGCCGCCTCGTGGGCAGCGGCCATGGCGCGGTGGCGCTGAATGTCTTCTTGAATTTCTTTGGCCGAGTGCTGGGCCCACGCGGCTGTGCTCAGCAGGGCCAGCGCGGCGGCAACGACAGTGGTACGCAAGGGGTTCATCGCGGTCTTCCTTTGGGTCAATGTTTCAGATCAGTGCGGGTTGATCAGTAGGGTTTGCACATCGGTTCGATACGCTTGCCTGAGCGGCCCGACGATAGCCAAGGTGGCCAGCAACAGCGCCGCTGCAGGCACGGCCCACAGCTCGGGCAGCCACACAAAGCCGTCGATTCGCACCGAGCGCTGGTCGCTCAACCATCGGCCAATGAGGGCTGTGCCCAGCATACCCAAAAGCAATCCAGTTGCACTACACAGCGCGGCCAGCGCACCTGCTTCAAGAGCCAACAGCCCGCCCAGGCGGCGCGGTGATGCGCCCAGCAAGCGCAGCATGGCCAGGTCGGGGGCGCGCTCGCGCACCGCGGCTGCAAAGGCAATCCACACGCTGATGCCCGCCGCCACCAGTAGCGCCACCGCAAAGGCCTGCAACACCTGTGTACCCACGCCCAGCATGGACAGCAGCCGCGTGATCTCCATTGCCGGTGCGGCTGCCTGCATCACAGTGGTCTGATTCACGAAGCGCGGCATCGTCACCGCCGCAAGCGGGGTGCGGTATTGCACCAAGGCCAGCGTCACTTCGCGCTCAGCGGCCATGGCCTCGCGGTCTTCAGCGCTGGTGGCGGTGGCGTCTTCATGCACCCGCCAGACCGATTCGGTGCTGGTCAAGATGAGTCGATCCAGCACGCACTGACACGGCGCCATCACGCCCACCACTTCATACGGATGGTCGCCATGCGCATGTCCACCTTCGGCCAAGCCGTGGGTACCGACAAAACGAGCCCCCAAACCCGCGCCCAAGGATTGCGCCACATGGGCACCCAACACCGCGTCCAGCGACGCACCGGCGCCACTGGCTGGCGCCTGCCACCAGCGCCCTGCAGCCAAGGGCGCGGCATACAGCGCGGGATAAGCCTGCGTGGTCCCCACGATGCGCCAGCCGCGAAAGCTGTCGCCCAGCGACAGGGGGACCAAGCGCGCCACTTGGGGATGTGCCGCGAGTTCTTCTACGGCCTGCAGCGGGATGTTGCCCGGAGGCACGTCAAGGTGAAACACGCCCGCCAAGATCAATTGCAGCGGGCTGCCCTTGGCGCCCACCACCAGGTCAATGCCCGCCAAATCGCGGTCAAACGCCCGCCGCATCTGGTGCTGCACCAACAGCGCCATGGTGATGCCTGCCAGCGCCAGCGTCAGCAGCAGGGCATTGAGCACCAGCGGCAAGGGTCGCAGGCGTGCAAAGCCCCAGGCCACGGCGGCCATCGACAGCGGTCGCCTCATGCGGCTTGCGCCCCGGGCGGCGCCACCGCGTTGCCCACCAAGTGCACCACTGGCACCTGCGGCCACGCAGCCTGCACCCGGGCGTCGTGGGTGGCCACCACCAAGGTGCTGCCGTGCAATGCACTGGCTTGGGCCAGGGCCTGCAGGGCGCGCTGGGCGTTGTCGTCATCTAGGCTGGCCGTGGGCTCATCGGCCAGCAGCACTTGGGGTCGCAACACAAGCGCGCGGGCCAGCGCTGCGCGCAACATCTGTCCGCCCGACAGCTGCTGTGGCCGGTGGTGGGCGACCGCACCCAAATCGAGTTGCTGCAGAAGTTGGTCGACGCGTTGGGCGCCGGCCACCTGCCCCGCCGCGAACGCGGCCAAGGCCAAATTGCCCGCCACGTCAAACGCGGGCGACAACCACAGGCGCTGCGGCAACAAGCCCACCGTGCGAGCCCGCCAGGCGTCGCGCTGGCCGATAGATAAAGCATGCACGGCCTGATGGGCCACCACCACCTCGCCCTGCGCACCCGAGAGCAACCCGGCCAATATCGACAGCCAAGTGCTTTTGCCCGCACCCGAAGGCGAACGCACGATGAGCATGCCTCCCGGCGGCACATCCACGTCTGCAAACCGCAGAGGCGCCGTACGCGGCCACGCAAAGGCCAGACCGCGTGTGCGAATCATGCGGGCTTGGCCAGTCGCGAAAATGTTTTGCGCAACTTGGCCACCTTGGGCGCTGCCACGGCCATGCAATAGCCCTGATAGGGATTGCGCTCAAAGAAGTCTTGGTGGTAGTCCTCGGCGGGCCAGTAGTTGGCCAGCGGCTCGACCTCGGTCACGATCGGGCGGTCAAACAGCTTTTGCTGCCCCAGCTCAGCCATCAGGGCATGGGCTACCGCCGCCTGTTCGGCCGTATGCCAGTAAATGCCGCTGCGGTATTGGGTGCCCACGTCGTTGCCCTGGCGGTTGAGTTGAGTGGGGTCATGCGTGGCAAAGAAGATTTCCAAGACTTCGCGGGTGCTGATTTGGGTGGGGTCATACTGCAAACGCACCACTTCGTTGTGCCCGGTGTCGCCGCCGCACACGTCGTCATAGGTGGGATGGTTCAGGTGCCCGTTGCTGTAGCCCGATTCAACATCCAGCACCCCGCGTACCGCTTTGTACACGGCCTCCGTGCACCAAAAACAACCGCCGCCCAGCGTGATGGTCTCTATCGATGACATGGGGATTCGCTCAAATTAGTTGAGGTTTAAAGAAATTTGCGACACTACGCAGCGTCGCAGCTTGCGGCATTCATCTGAAATTCTGGAGACATCCCCATGCAGCGTGACCTCATGCCCGCCCATGCTTCTGCGCCCAAGGCCAGCAAGACCGCATTCGCTTGGGATGACCCCTTTTTCCTGAATGAGCAGCTCAGCGATGACGAACGGGCCATTGTTCAAGCGGCTCATGTGTTTTGCCAAGACAAGCTGCAGACCCGGGTGTTGCTGGCTGCGCGCAATGAGCATTTTGACCGCGACATCATGAATGAGTTCGGCGCCATAGGGCTGTTGGGCGCCACCATCGACGGCTACGGTTGCGCGGGGCTGAACTATGTCAGCTACGGGCTGATTGCACGCGAGGTGGAGCGAGTCGACAGCGGCTACCGCAGCGCCATGAGCGTGCAAAGCTCGCTGGTGATGCACCCCATTCATGCCTATGGCAGCGAAGCGCAGCGCCAAAAATACCTGCCCAAGCTGGCCACTGGCGAATGGGTGGGCTGCTTTGGCTTGACCGAGCCCAACCACGGCTCTGATCCCGCAGGCATGCAAAGCC
Source organism: Comamonadaceae bacterium (assembly GCA_013297985.1). Classification (GTDB taxonomy): domain Bacteria; phylum Pseudomonadota; class Gammaproteobacteria; order Burkholderiales; family Burkholderiaceae_C; genus JAAFIY01. The sequence continues at coordinate 29,320 of JAAFIY010000033.1, forward strand.
GCGCCAAGCCGGTGGACGGCGGCTACTTGCTCAACGGCGCCAAGATGTGGATCACCAACAGCCCCATCGCCGATGTGGCCGTGGTGTGGGCCAAACTGGCTGACCCCGATGGCCGCGTGGGTGGCCAAGAAAGCATTCGCGGCTTTGTGCTCGAACGCGGAATGCAAGGCTTTAGCACCCCAAAAATTGAAGGCAAGATGAGCCTGCGCGCTAGCGTGACGGGCGAAATCGTCATGGACAACGTGTTCGTGCCCGAGGCCAACTTGCTGCCCAACGTGCAAGGCCTGAAAGGCCCGTTTGGTTGCCTAAACAAAGCCCGCTACGGCATTGCCTGGGGCGCCCTGGGCGCGGCCGAAGACTGCTGGCACCGCGCTCGCCAATACACGCTGGATCGCCAGCAGTTTGGCCGCCCCTTGGCGCAAAACCAGCTCATTCAAAAGAAGCTGGCCGATATGCAAACCGAAATCACGCTGGGCCTGCAGGGCTGCCTGCGGGTGGGCCGCCTCATGGACGAGGGCCGCGCCGCGCCAGAGATGGTGAGCCTGATCAAGCGTAACAGCTGCGGCAAGGCACTGGACATTGCCCGCATGGCGCGTGACATGCACGGCGGCAATGGCATCCATGACGAATACCACGTCATCCGCCACATGATCAACCTAGAAACGGTCAACACCTACGAAGGCACCCACGACGTGCACGCCCTCATCTTGGGCCGCGCACAAACAGGGTTGCAGGCTTTCTTTTGATCGTTCCGCTGCGGTAGCGCAGCAGCGGGAGCTGAGGGCTCGATTGGCACCGCGCCCGCCCGTGGGCGCGCTCCGGCCCACGCCCTCCCGTGGGCGCGCGCCGCTTTTGGGCGTGGAGGGATGCCCGGTGCTGCCGCTCCGCCAGGGTCATATGCAGTCACCGATCGGGGTTGACGGACTTAGAGGTCGCTGGTTATATTACTAACCAGTCAGTCATTAGAATGCCTTTATGCCCTCTGCACCTGCCACCCCGGTGCTTGCCCCCTCGGTCGGCACAAACGCCAAGGCCAATGCCAGCCCAGAGCCATCGGTCACCCCAGGCGAGGCCGGGGACGGGCTTTCTCGCCGTGAGCGACGCAAGGACGCTCGCCCGGGCGAGTTGATTCAAGCCGCCCTGAGCCTGTTTGTAGAAAAAGGCTTTGCGGCCACCCGCGCCGAAGAAGTGGCCGCGCGCGCGGGCGTGTCCAAAGGCACGCTGTTTTTGTACTTCCAAAGTAAAGAAGAACTCTTTAAGGCCGTGGTGCGCGAAACCATCGGCCAGCGCTTTGTGGAATGGGAAGTGGAATTTGCCCAAAGCGAGCAACCTACCCCCGAGTTGATGGGCCGCTGCCTGCAAACTTGGTGGGACCGCGTGGGCGCCACGCCCGCAGGCGGCATTGCCAAACTGATGGTGTCGGAGGCGGGCAACTTCCCAGAATTGGCGGCCTTCTATCAAGCCGAGGTGGTCACGCCCGGCATGGCATTGATCCGGCGCATCCTGCAACGAGGCGTAGACCGTGGAGAGTTCGCGCCGATGGACCTAGACCACACCTGCATCGTGTTGATCGCGCCGCTGATTTTTTTGAACCTGCATCGCCATTCTCTGGGCGCCTGCGTAGGGGGCTTGGCCTTGGAGCCCAAGGCCTTCTTGGCCGCCCACTTGCGCAATGCCTTGTGGGGCCTGAACAGCCGTGACGCCGCCGATGGCAGCGCGCGTGTCACTGGGGGTGCCTCATGAAGGGCAGTCGCATCCTTCGTTGGGCCTTGTGGCTAAGCGTCATCGTGGGGGTGGGCATAGCGAGTGCCTACGGCTTGAAGCAGCTCAAGGCCAAGCGCGATGCGGCCGCTGCGGCGGCCACGGCACCAAGCACGGTGGCCACCTTGGACTTGGTGCCTTCTGATCTGGTCACCGTGCAAACCGTCACCCTGCAGTCCAGCGTGCCGCTGTCGGGCAGCGTGCGCGCGGTCGACACCGCCTGGGTCAAGGCGCGCGCTGCCGGCGAGTTGCAAGACTTGAGCGCGCGCGAAGGTGACCGGGTGCAAGCGGGTCAAGTGGTCGCCCGCATCGATGCCACCGACACCCTCGCCCGGCTGCGCCAGGCTGAGCAGCAGGCCCAGTCGGCCAAAGTGCAAATTGACATCGCCCAGCGCCAATATGACAACAACCGCGCCCTGGTCGATCAAGGCTTTATCAGCCGTACGGCCTTGGACACCTCTTTGTCTAACTTGCAAGCGGCGCAAGCCAATCACCAAGCTGCTGTTGCCGCAGTTGATGTGGTGCGCAAGAGCCTAGACGACGCCGTGCTGCGCGCCCCCATCAGTGGCCAAGTGTCGCAACGCGCTGCGCAAAACGGCGAACGAGTGGGCATTGACGCGCGGGTGCTTGAAATCGTCGATTTGCGCAAACTAGAACTAGAGGCCACGGTCACTGCTGCCGACGCTCCCCAGCTGCGCGTGGGCCAAAGCGCTCAATTGCGTGTGGAAGGCGTCAGCCAGCCCATTACCGCCAAGCTGGTGCGCATCAGCCCCAGCGCCCAAGGCGCCAGCCGCGCCGTGACCATCTACTTGAGCGTGGCCAGCCAAGCGGGACTGCGCCAAGGTCTGTTTGCGCAGGGCCAGATCGGTACCGAGCAGCAATCGGTGGCGGCATTACCGGTGGCTGCTGTGCGAGTCGATCAGCCGCAGCCCTATGTGCAAGCCTTTGATGCCGCTGCGCAGCGCATTGAGCACATGCGCGTCACGCTCGGTGTGCGCGGCGAAAGCCCCGACGCGCCGGGCGTGCAATGGGTGGCTGTGCAAGGCTTGGCTGCAGGCGCCCAAGTGCTGCAGGGCAGCGTGGGCACGGTACGCAGCGGCACGCCCGCTAGGCTGGGCAAGGCCGCAGATGCATCGGCTGCGCCCGCAGGCGCTGCGCAGACCGATGGGCCCAAGCCCCCCACCGCAGCGCGTTAGCCATGTGGTTTACCCAAATCAGCCTGCGCAACCCGGTGTTGGCCACCATGATGATGGTGGCGTTTTTGGTGTTGGGCAGTTTTGCGTATCAGCGCCTGCAAGTTGACCAATTTCCCGCCATTGACTTCCCCGTGGTGGTGGTGTCCACCGAGTATCCCGGCGCCTCACCCGATGTGGTGGAAAACGAAGTCACGCGCAAGATTGAAGAAGCCGTCAACTCCATCGCAGGCATCAATGCGCTGACATCGCGCAGCTATGAAAACACCTCGGTGGTGATCATTGAGTTTCAGCTCAACATCGAGGGCCGCCGCGCCGCCGAGGATGTGCGTGAAAAAGTCGCCGCCGTGCGCCCCAATTTGCGTGATGAAGTCAAAGAGCCGCGCGTCACCCGGTTTGACCCCGCCGCACGCTCCATCTGGTCAGTGGCGGTGCTGCCTCCGGCACCAGTGGATGCTACAAATTCTGTAGCTGCTAACGGCGTCTATACGGGCGCTAAAGCCCAAAATGCCTCAAGGCCCACCGCCGCTGAGAGCACGGGTGCCGTCGAGCTCACCAACTGGGCCGATCAGATTCTGAAAAAGCGCCTGGAAAACGTCCGGGGCGTGGGCCAGGTCACGGTGGTGGGGGGCACCAAGCGCGCCATCCAAGTGCAATTGGACCCCCGCGCGATGGAGTCGCTAGGGGTGACGGCAGACCAAGTGGTGGCTGCCCTGCGCAGCGAAAACCAAAACCTGCCGCTGGGCGCCCTGCGCTCGCTGCAGTCTGAACAAGTCGTGCAGTTGGATGCGCGCATGGGCCGGCCTGAGGACTTCGGCGCCATCATCGTGGCCCGCAAGGCGCAGTCCAACGGCAGCTTTGCGCCGGTGCGGCTAGATCAGGTGGCTCGCATCCAAGACAGCGCGCTGGAGCGCGATAACCTGGCGCTGTACAACGGCGAGCCCACGCTGCTGCTCACCGTTATCAAATCGCAAGACGACAACACCATCGCGGTGGTGGACGGCCTGAACAAAGCCTTGGAAGCGGCGCGCGCCGAAGCCCCGCCTGGGGTGCGGCTGCAGCCGATTTTTGATGGCTCACGCACCATCCGCGTGGGCGTGGCCAATGTGCAGCGCACGCTGATTGAAGGCGCGGTGCTCACCGTGCTGATCGTGTTTTTGTTCTTGAACTCGTGGCGCTCTACTGTCATCACTGGCTTGACGCTGCCCATTGCGCTGGTGGGCACCTTTTTGTTCATGTATGTGTTTGGCTTCACCATCAACATGATCACGCTGATGGCCTTGAGCCTGTGCGTGGGCTTGCTGATTGATGACGCGATCGTGGTGCGCGAAAACATCGTGCGCCATGTGCAGATGGGCAAAACGCCGTTTCAAGCGGCGATGGAAGGCACCCAAGAAATCGGCTTGGCGGTGCTGGCCACCACCTTGTCGATCGTCGCGGTGT
>JAAFIY010000034.1 GCA_013297985.1 Comamonadaceae bacterium
AATGGCAAACCCCCAAGTCTAGTGGGGGCAAGGGGCGCTACTGTGGCTGATCCGTGAAGCTGTCGGCCATGCCCGCACGGGCGGCAGCAGCACGGCGGGCCAACGCGGTCAGCACGAAGTAAGCGCGTCGCCGCAAAGTGCGCGCCTTCAACGACAGCCGTGCACGGCGGTGCCAATTAATTTCACAGGAGATGTTCATGGGTGCGATTGAGTCGGTCTTGGTTGAAAACCGTGTCTTCCCGCCAAGCGCACAGGCTTCGGCTGGTGCGCGCATTGCCAGCATGGCGCAATACGACGCGCTGTGCGCTGAGGCCGCGACCGACCTGGAAGGCTTTTGGGCCAAGCGCGCACGTGAGCAGCTCAACTGGACCAAGCCCTTCACCGAGGTGCTCGATGAGTCCAATGCGCCTTTTTACAAGTGGTTTGCCGACGGCGAACTCAACGCGTCAGCCAACTGCCTGGATCGGCACATCGGTACACCCACCGAGAACAAGACCGCCATCATTTTTGAAGCTGACGGCGGCCAGATCACCACGGTGACTTTCAAGCAGCTGCTGGCCCGAGTCAGCGCCTTTGCCAATGCGCTCAAAGCCCAGGGCGTAAAGAAGGGCGATCGCGTCATCGTCTACATGCCCATGACGATTGAAGGCGTGGTCGCCATGCAGGCCTGTGCTCGCATTGGGGCCACCCATTCGGTGGTGTTTGGCGGCTTTTCTGCCAAGGCACTGCAAGAGCGGGTAATCGATGCAGGCGCGGTGGCCGTGATCACCGCCAACTATCAATTGCGTGGCGGGCGTGAACTGCCGCTCAAAGCCATCGTCGACGAGGGCATTGCGCTGGGCGGCTGCGACACGCTCAAGTGCGTGCTGGTGTACGAACGCACCGCCACGGCTTGCAATATGGTGGCGGGGCGAGACATCACCTTCACCCAGGCGCTGGCTGGCCAAAGCGATGTCTGCCCTGCCGAGCCGGTGGGCGCAGAGCACCCGTTGTTCATCTTGTACACGTCAGGCAGCACCGGCAAGCCCAAGGGCGTGCAGCACAGCACCGGCGGCTATTTGCTGTGGGCCAAGCAGACCATGGAATGGACCTTTGATGTGCGCGACAGCGACATCTTTTGGTGCACTGCTGACATCGGCTGGATCACTGGGCACACCTATGTGGCCTACGGCCCCTTGGCCGCGGGCACCACCCAGGTGGTGTTTGAAGGCGTGCCCACGTTCCCGCATGCAGGCCGCTTCTGGGAAATGATTCAGCGCCACAAAGTGAGCATCTTCTACACCGCGCCCACGGCGATTCGCTCGCTGATCAAAGCCGCTGAGGGAGATGAAAAGGTGCATCCCAAGAACTGGGATTTGTCCACTCTGCGCATCTTGGGTTCGGTGGGCGAGCCCATCAACCCCGAAGCCTGGATGTGGTACCACACCCACATTGGCCGTGAGCGCTGCCCCATCGTGGACACCTTCTGGCAAACCGAAACTGGCGGCCACATGATCACCCCGCTGCCCGGTGCCACGCCCCTGGTGCCAGGTTCGTGCACCTTGCCGCTGCCCGGGATCATGACGGCCATCGTCGATGAAACCGGCAACGAACTGGCGCACGGCCAAGGCGGCATTTTGGTGGTCAAGCGCCCTTGGCCCAGCATGATTCGCACCATCTGGGGCGACCCAGAGCGTTTCAAGAAAAGCTATTTCCCGCCGGAGATGGGCGGCACCATGTATTTGGCGGGCGACGGCGCGGTGCGCAGTGCCGATCGGGCTTATTTCCGCATCACGGGCCGCATTGACGACGTGCTCAACGTATCAGGCCACCGCCTGGGCACCATGGAAATTGAATCCGCCTTGGTCGGTAAAACGGACTTGGTGGCCGAGGCGGCCGTAGTGGGCCGCCCAGATGATTTGACGGGCGAAGCCGTCTGTGCTTTCGTGGTCTTGAAGCGCCCGCGCCCGAGTGGCGACGAAGCCAAAAAGATCGCCGTCGAATTGCGCAACTGGGTGGCCAAAGAAATCGGCCCCATCGCCAAGCCCAAAGACATCCGCTTTGGCGACAACCTGCCCAAAACCCGCAGCGGCAAGATCATGCGCCGCCTGCTGCGCTCAATTGCGAAGGGCGAGGCCATCACCCAAGACACGAGCACTTTGGAGAACCCAGCCATCCTCGATCAACTAGGCGAAGCCTATTGATCGAGGATGCAGCGGCACCGCGTGCCGATGCTGGCGCCTGCGGGCGCCTTGGCTGGGTTCGGGGCGCACTCATGTGGCCGCAGGCCACGTGAGGTGCGCACCAAAACCCCTTTCGCGCTAAACGAGCCTGGAACGCAGCCAAGGCGAAGCCTATTGATCGAGGATGCAGCGGCACCGCGTGCCGCTGCAGGCGCCGTGGTCGGCTCCGCGGCGCAGTCAGATCGCCGTTTTGCCGTTACTATCGTTTTGATAGCTGCCTGCGCTGTATTGACGGGCCGAAGGCGGCAAAAGCCTAAGCAAGGCTTGGCCCGCAGAAAAAAAAGCCCGCACTCGGCGGGCTTTGTTGCGTTGGGCTCAGCGGTTTAACCGAGCCCGAGAATGGCTCGGGCGATCAACGCTGCGACATCACCCAAGTGGCCAGTTGGGTGGCTTCCGCTTCGGTCACTTGCGGGTTGGCGGGCATGGGCACCGGGCCCCACACGCCAGCGCCCCCGGCGCGGATCTTGACCGCCAACTTGGCCACGGCAGCGCGGTCGTCCTTGTAACGGTTGGCAATGTCTTTGTACGACGGGCCCACCATTTTGCGGTCCACCGCATGGCATGCCATGCAGTTTTTGGCCTGGGCTAGAGCCGCATCGGCATGGGCTGTGCCAGAAAAACTGCCCACCACACTGGCCAGCGCCACGGTGGCGATCCATGCAGAACGCTTCATAAACCAATTGCTCCAGGGTAGAGAGAAAACTGTTGGGACCCGGTAAGACGAGGTCCCCGTGCCAATCGAAAGTACTAAACCAATCCGATACGATAGCTTTAACGGCATTCTAGGTCCGCGGGTTGACTGCGTCACCGCTTGCTGCTTGGCACTTCAGAGGGCTCGGATATGTATTTCTTGGGTTTGGGCTTGCTCTTGCTTGGGCTGAAGTACTTCCAAATCGGCTCCGTTGCCCTGTGGAGCTGGTGGGTGATTCTGGCGCCCTTTGGCTTGGCTATTTTGTGGTGGGCCTGGGCTGATGGGTCGGGCTACACCAAGCGCCGGGTGATGGAGCGCGAAAACCAAAAAAAGCTCGACCGCGTTGAAAAGCAAAAAGCGGATCTGGGTATCAAGCCGCGCAAGCGTTGATTGGCGCCATGCCACACGCCCTGGATCGTCGGCAGTGGTTGCGGCATTCGGGCGCTGCCACGGTGGCTTGGGCGGCAGCCAGCGGGGTGGCGGGTTGCGCCACCGGGCTGACGGCAGGGCGTGATCCCGCTGAGTTGTACGGACTCGGCGTGGCCTCGGGCCACCCACTGCCCGATCAGGTGGTGTTGTGGACGCGCTTGCTCGGCACCACCTTGCCCGCTCCCGTGCCGGTGCGCTGGCAAGTGGCCCTGGACGAGGGCTTCACCCGCATCGTGGCGCAAGGCACCGAAACCGCTGAGCCTGCCTGGGCGCATAGCGTGCACGCCGAGCCCACCGGCTTGCAGCCTGCCACTTGGTACTGGTATCGCTTTGAAGCCCTGGGCACCCGCAGCCCCGTCGGCCGCACCCGCACAGCGCCTGCTCCAGGGGCTTTGCAGCCCCTGCGCTTGGCCATCACCAGTTGCCAGCGCTACGACGTCGGCCACTTTGGCGCCTGGCGCCACTTGGCGCGTGAAGACGGGCTCGACTTGGTGGTGTTTCTGGGCGACTACATCTACGAATATGTCTCTGCCGCCACCGCAGTGCGCCCGCACCTGGGTGGCTTGGTGCGCAGCTTGGCCGACTACCGCCAGCGCTATGCCCAATACAAAACCGACCCGCACTTGCAAGCCGCCCACGCCGCCGTGCCCTGGCTCATGGTGTGGGACGACCATGAGGTAGACAACGATTACGCGGCTTGGCAAGGCCAAGACCTCGACCCCGCATTTGCGGCCACGCGCCGTGCGGCCTATCAAGCCTATTGGGAACACATGCCGTTTCCACGCAGCGTGCGGCCCACCGACGGCCAGATGCGCATCGTGGGCCGCTATGACTGGGGCCAGGTAGCACGCATCATCGCGGTGGATGACCGCCAGCATCGCGATGTGCAGGTGTGCCCGCGTGCCGGGCGCGGGGGCTCCAACACCGTCACCGCGCGAGCATGCCCTGATTTGTTCCAGCCCCAGCGCACGCTGCTGGGCGCAGAGCAAGAAGCCTGGCTCGCCCAGCAGTGGGGCAGCCAACACGCCTTTAACCTGTTGGCCCAGCAAACCCTGATGGCGCGCTGGTCATGGCGCGATCCGGCCGGGCCCGACGGGGGCCAGTTCTGGACCGACGGCTGGGACGGCTACCCCGCCGCCCGCCAACGCTTGCTCGACACCGTGGCCCAGCGCCGGGTGCCAGGCTTGGTAGTGCTGGGCGGTGACGTACACGCCAACTACGTGAGCCAAGTCAAGGCTGACTACGCCCGCCCCGAAAGCGCCACCCTGGGTGCCGAGTTTTGCGGCACCAGCATCACCAGCTTGAGCCTGCCGCAAGAGCGGGTGGACGCCGCCCGCGCCTTTAATCCCCATGTGCAGTGGGCCCGCACCGATCAGCGCGGCTATGTGCGCCTGGATGTGTCGGCGCAAACGGTGCAGGCGCATTTGCGGGTGGTGGCCGATGCGCGAGACCCCCAAACAGCCCTGGCCACCCAAGCCCGCTTTGTGGTGGAAGCGGGTCGCCCCGGCGTTCACGCAGCCTGACGGGGCAGCGGTCCCATCAGCCCACGGCGGGCTTGGCAGCGGGCCGTTTGATGAGCTTGAGCACGTCGCGCCAGCTCACAATGCCCACCGGTCGCCCATCGGCATCCACCACGGGGATGCACGAGATTCGGTAGCCGTTGAACAGCGCCACCGCGTCAAACAAATCGGCATCAGGCCCCAGCGTGACGGGCTTGCGCGTCACCACCAGATGCACGGGGCGATTCAACGTGTTTTCGTCGTTGACGGTGTAGCGGTTGCTGTCAATGTGCGGGCTTACCCACTTGAGCACATCTCGGTCTGACAGCACACCCACCAGCACGCCGCCGTCTACCACCAGCAGGTGGTGAAAGCGGTGGGCGTCAAACAGCTCTTTCACGCGGCCCAGCCGGTCATCCAGCGTGACCGTGACCGGGTTGGGCGTCATGAAGGCGCTGACTTTCATCGGCGCACGCGGGGCATCAGCCGTCAAAAGGCATCCAGCACCGCACCCTTGCTGGCGCTAGAGGCATTGAAGGCAAACTTGGCCTGCACGCCACGCATGTAGCGCGGCGCTGGCGCGGTAAACGCGGCGCGGCGGCGGGCGATTTCGGCGTCTGACACATTCAGGTGCAGCAGCAACTGATGCGCGTCGATGGTGATGGCGTCGCCTTCATGCACCAAGGCAATCGTGCCGCCCGCAGCCGCTTCGGGCGCGACGTGGCCCACCACCATGCCCCAGGTGCCGCCGGAGAAGCGGCCGTCGGTGATCAGGCCCACGCTTTCGCCCAAACCGGCGCCAATCAGCGCACCGGTAGGCGCCAGCATCTCGGGCATGCCGGGGCCGCCCTTGGGGCCCAGGTAGCGCAGCACCATCACATCGCCTGCTTTGATCTTGCCGTCCAAAATAGCTTGCAGGGCTGATTGCTCATCGTCAAACACGCGGGCGGGGCCGGTCATCACCGGGTTCTTTAGGCCGGTGATCTTGGCCACCGCGCCTTCGGGGCTTAAGTTGCCCTTCAAGATGGCCAGGTGGCCTTGCGCGTACATCGGGTTGGTGATGGGGCGAATCACGGTTTGATCAGCGCGGGGCTGGTCGGGCACGTCTTTGAGCACCTCGGCCATGGTTTGGCCAGTGATGGTCAGGCAGTCGCCGTGCAGCAGCCCGGCGTTCAGCAAGATCTTCATCACTTGCGGAATGCCACCGGCCTTGTGCAGCTCGAAGGCCAAGGCGCGGCCGCTGGGCTTTAGGTCACACAGCACGGGTACTTTTTTGCGCATGCGCTCAAAGTCGTCAATGGTCCACTCCACGCCTGCGCAGTGCGCAATGGCCAAGAAATGCAGTACGGCGTTGGTCGACCCACCGGTGGCCATGATCACCGCCACCGCGTTTTCAATGCTCTTTTTGGTGACGATGTCACGCGGCTTGATGTCGCGCTTGATGGCTTCGACCAACACGCGGGCCGATTCGCGGGCCGACCGAACCTTTTCGTCATGCTCATTGGCTTGCGTGCTGGAGTAGGGCAGGCTGATGCCCAGCGCCTCAAACGCGCTGCTCATGGTGTTGGCGGTGTACATGCCGCCGCACGAGCCGGTGCCGGGGATGGCGTGCTGCTCAATGGCAGTGAGATCTTCGTCGCTTAACTTACCCGCGGCGTTTTGGCCCACGGCTTCAAACACACTGACGATGTTGAGCTCTTGCCCCTTGTAGTAGCCCGGCAGAATCGTGCCGCCGTACACGTAAATGGCCGGCACATTGGCGCGCAGCATGCCCATCAGGCCGCCGGGCATGTTCTTGTCGCAGCCGCCAATGACGACCACGCCGTCCATCCACTGGCCCTGCACGCAGGTTTCCACGCAGTCGGCAATCACCTCGCGGCTGACCAAGCTGTACTTCATGCCTTCGGTGCCCATGGCCATGCCGTCGCTGATGGTGGGCGTGCCAAAAATCTGGGCGTTAGCACCTGCTTCAATCAGGCCCGCCACCGCCGCGTCAGCCAGCTTTTGCAGGCCGCTGTTGCAGGGCGTGATGGTGCTGTGCCCATTGGCTACGCCCACCATGGGCTTGCCGAAGTCGCCCTGGGTGTAGCCCATGCCGTAGTACATGGAGCGGTTGGGCGCGCGCGACTTGCCTTCGGTGATGTGGGCTGAACGCGAATTGATCTTGATGGTTTTGTTGGGTGTGCTCATGGGGCGAACCGATTCAGTGGACTGGGCACCAGCGGGTGAACCAGGGATAAGTATCGCGCAGCCCAGCGGGCCGCTCCATGCTGCGCGGCACAATCCTGAGCATGTTGGTACACCCCCGCTTTGACCCCGTGGCCCTGCAACTGGGCCCGGTTGCTATCCACTGGTATGGGCTCACCTACCTGTTGGCGTTTGGCTTGTTCATCTTGCTGGCCCGCATGCGGCTGCAGCATCCACCTTATGCCAGCGCAGTGCCGGGCAGCGGCTTGAGCATGACGGCCCGCGATGTCGAAGACCTGTTGTTCTACGGCGTAGTGGGCGTGGTGCTGGGCGGGCGCTTGGGCTACTGCCTGTTTTACAAGCCCGACTACTACTTGCAAAACCCTTTGGAGATTTTTGCGGTGTGGCAAGGCGGCATGGCCTTTCATGGCGGCATGTTGGGCGTGATCGTGGCCATGGTGGTGTTTGCGCGCATGCGGGGTAAGCGGTGGCTGGCGGTGACAGACTTCATAGCGCCTTGCGTGCCCACCGGGCTGGCGGCGGGGCGCTTAGGTAACTTCATCAACGGCGAGCTATGGGGCCGCGCCAGTGACGGTGGCTATGCATGGCTGATGGCGTTCCCGCAAAGCGGCACGATGGTGCCGCGCCACCCCTCGCAGCTGTACCAACTGGCGCTTGAAGGGCTGCTGCTGTTTGGCTTCTTGTGGTGGGTGGCACGCGGCACGCGTGGTGCCAATGGCCAACGCGTGGCCCGCCCCTTGGGGCTGGTGTCGGGCCTGTTCTTGCTGGGCTACGGCGCTCTGCGCTTTGTGGTGGAGTATTTCCGCGAGCCTGATCGCTACCTGGGCTTGCTGGCGGCCAACCTCAGCATGGGGCAGTGGCTGTGCGTGCCCATGCTGGCAGCAGGCGCGGCGCTGGTGGCTTGGTCGCTGCGGCGCAAGGCGTGATGTCGGGCATTGATCTGCAAACCAACTGGGCGGGGCTGGCTGGCGTTGCTCGCGTGGTGATTAGCCAGCCCCACAAGCGCAACGCGCTGTCTCGGGCCTTGTGGCAGCAACTGCGCCAAGCCGCTGACGCCACGGCCGAGCAGGCGCGCGCGGGCAGGGTGCGGGTGGTGGTGCTGCAAGGCGAGGGCGAGCATTTCTGCGCTGGGGGCGATATTGCCGAGTACGAGCAGTTCCGCTTCAACCCCGCCACCCTGATGCAATTCCACGAGCAAGAGGTGTGGCCCGCGTTGCAAGCCCTGTTGGATCTGCCTGTGCCGCTGGTGGCCGCCATTGACGGCGCTTGCATGGGCGCGGGGCTTGAACTGGCCTGTTGCGCCGATGTGCGCTGGGCCACCGAACGGGCCCGCTTTGGCGCGCCGATTGCGCAATTGGGCTTTCCCATGGCCCCGCGCGAGGCGGCGCTGGTGCACGCCCGGTTGGGTGACGCCTGGGCGCGCCGCATGCTGCTGGCCGCCGAAAAGACTAGTGCGTCTGCCCTGGTGCCCCTGGGTTTTTTGCAGATCGCACCCGCGCCGCTGGCGGCTGAAGGACAGCCCCAACTGGACGAAGCCGCTGCGCTACAAGCCGCTGTGCGCCAGGCCTGCACCGAGTTGCTTGCCCTGTCACCTTTGGCGGCGCGACTGCACAAAGCCCAGCTGCAGCTGCCGCCCTTGCCCGCCGCGCCCGCGTCGGCCTACGCCTGGGCTGACCACGCCGAGCACCGCGAAGGCATTGCCGCCTTCTTGCAGCGGCGCACTCCCCGCTTCTGATGCGCCCACGCGGGCGCATTTTGGGCGTATGGGGCTGCTGCGCCCACCAATTCAGGGTAAGCAGCTATTAAAAATATAGCAATCGGCCTGCACGGCCCTTGACCCGCGTCAAGGCGCGGCGCCTGCGGCCGTTCTATGGTGTGCAGATGTCGCTTCAAGCCTCTCCCGCCCGGGTCATTCACTTTGGCTCTGGCCCCGCGCCCACACCTGACCCCACCGACGCCTACGGCACCAACGCCTTGGCCGACGAGTTAAGCCAAGCCTGTGCCGTGGCGGCGGACCCCGCTCAGTGGGCGCGCTTTGGCTGGCGTGACGGCACGGCAGCCGATTCGCCGTGGACCTCGGTACTGGCTTTACAAGGTCTGCATTGCGCAGGCTGTGCCGCGCGGGTTGAGGCTGCGGCGCGCGCCGTGCCAGGGGTGAAGCAGGCGCAGGTCTCAGGCAGCCGCCAGCGCTTGCAGCTCACCTGGCAAAGCGCTGCAGACAGCGCAGTGCCCTTGGTGCAGGTGCTGCGGGCCGTGGCCCAGGCAGGCTACAAGGCCGTGCCCGCGCTGGACGCCTTGGCACAGGCACAGCGGCGACACGAATCGCGCCGCCAGCTCTTGGCTTGGGGGGTGGCCGCGCTGTGCATGATGCAAATCATGATGTTCGCCTGGCCTGCCTACAGCGCCACCGATCTGCAGCCCGAACATGAACACCTGCTGCGCTGGGCGCAGTGGGTGATTTCGCTGCCCCTCATGGTGTTTGGCGCGGGGCCGTATGTGCGATCAGCGTGGCGCGATTTGCGCACCCACCGCCTCGGTATGGACGTACCGGTGGCGCTGGGCATGCTGGTGACCTTTGGCGTCAGCACGGCGGGCACTTTCTACCCGCTCGGGCCGTTTGGGCGCGAGGTGTACTTTGACTCGCTGTCGATGTTCGTCTTCATCTTGCTGTCGGGTCGCTGGCTGGAATCGCGCCTGCGCCACCGCACCGCAGGTGCGCTAGAAGCGCTGGCCCAGCGGCTGCCCGACACCGCGCTGCGCCAGCACACCGAAGCTGACGGACAGGTGACTTGGCAGCGGGTCGCCGCCAGCGCGCTGCAGGTGGGCGACGTGGTGCAAGTGCAGCCCGGCGAAGCCTTTTGTGCCGACGGCGTGATCGTCTCGGGCGATACACATGTCGATGAAGCCCTGCTCACCGGCGAACCCCGGGCTTTGCCGCGCGGGCCTGGGCAGGCGGTGCTCAGTGGCAGCCACAACCTGCATGCGGTGGTGCACATGCGGGTGACCCAGGTGGGCGAACACACGCGATTCGCCGAAGTGGCCCGCTTGATGGAAAGCGCCAGCCTAGACAAACCCCAGGTAGCGCAGTGGGCCGACCGCGTGGCGCAGCCGTTTTTGTGGGTGGTGCTGGCCTTAGCTGCAGGGGCAGCAATCTGGGGCTGGACCGACGGCCCAGCGCAGGCCCTGATGCTGGCCGCCGCCGTGTTGGTGGTGACCTGCCCCTGCGCCTTGTCGCTGGCCACGCCCGCCACCTTGCTGGCCGCTGCGGGCCAGTTGGCGCGCCAAGGCGTGTTGATCCGCCGCCTAAGCGCCTTAGAGCGCCTGGCCTCTGTGCAGCGGGTGGTGTTTGACAAAACCGGCACCCTCACCGACGAGCGCTTTGTGCTGCAGCAAGTCCTCACCCGGCCGGGGCTGTCGCAAGCTGATGCCTTGCAGATTGGCGCCGCGCTGGCGGCGCAATCGCGGCACCCGGTGGCACAAGCGCTGGCGCGGGCGGGGCAAGCGCCAGATGCTCAAGGCAAAACCGCTGCGTCTGCCGTCAATACTCCGCAAGCAGCTACAAAAAACATAGCGTTTCACCTGCAGAACGTGGTGGAGCAAGCAGGCCGTGGCGTGCAAGCCCGGGTGGCGCTGCCGCCAGCGGCGGGGGCAGCCATTTCCCGCATGGTCAGCCTGCGCTTGGGCCAGGCCGATTGGGCAGTTGGCACAGTGCCACCCCATGCGCAGGTGGGTGAAGCGTCATTGGGCGCCTGGCTGGGCGACGGCCAAACCTGGTGGGCTACCTTTGTGTTTGATGAACGCCTGCGCCCCGACGCCGCCACTGCTATGGCGCAGTTGCAGGCCCAAGGCTTGCGCTGCGACCTGCTGTCGGGTGACCGCACAGCTGCCGTGCAGCGATGGCAACAGGCGCTGGGTTTGAACAGCGCGCGCGGCGACGCCAGCCCCGCCATCAAGCTGCACACCATTCAAGAATGGCAGCGTGCAGGTGAGCGCGTGGCCATGGTGGGCGACGGCTTGAACGACGCCCCGGTGCTGGCTGCGGCCGATGTGTCGTTTGCCATGGCCCAAGGGGTGCCGCTGGCGCAAGCGCAGGCTGATGTGGTGCTGCTGGGTGGGCATCTGGCTGCGGTGCCGGCTGCCGTGGCGCTGGCGCGCCGCACGGTGCGGGTGTTGCACCAAAACCTGGCCTGGGCCGCAGCCTACAACGCGGTGTGCGTGCCACTGGCCCTGATGGGTTGGCTCAACGCCTGGCAAGCCGGGCTTGGCATGGCCCTGAGCTCTTTATTGGTCGTGGCCAATGCCAGCCGGCTGAGCGTGTTCCCGCAAGCGAAATCTGCCCCGGCACCGCTGGTGGCGCAGCGCGCCTAGAGGCCACGCCATGGAGATCCTTTTCTTGCTGATTCCGCTGTCGGTGGTGCTGGCCTTTGCGATTGCAGGGGCCTTTGCCTGGGCCATCCACAGTGGCCAGTTTGACGACCTGGAGCAACACGGCTTGCTGGCTTTGGACGACGCTGCAATCAGCCCCGTACTTGATCTGCCGCAAGCTTCTCTGCCGCCCACTGCCTTGCCCGCAGCTGCGCTTGATGCCGATCAAGTTGCCAAGCGAGTGCCGCTCGCACACTGAGATTTAGCAAGAGAGCGCGAAGTCGCCAACGTGGCCCGATGTGGCGCCCTCTGCCAGACGGAGGCGTTTTATGGCTGCAGCAGTGATGGGTGTGTCGCAGGCGTCGCAGGCGGATACCGGCCACTATGACGATTGGGTGGTGCGTGCCTTTGCCCTGATGACGGTGGTGTGGGGCGTGGTGGGCATGTTGGCGGGTGTGTGGATTGCCGCCCAACTGGCTTGGCCTGAGTTGAACTTTGGCATCCCGTGGTTGAGCTACGGCCGCTTGCGCCCGCTGCACACCAACGCAGTGATCTTTGCCTTCGGTGGCTGCGCGCTGTTTGCGTCGGCCTATTACGTGGTGCAGCGCACCTGCCACACCCGCTTGTTTGCGCCCGGGCTTGCGGCGCTGACCTTTTGGGGCTGGCAGTTGGTGATTGTGGCGGCGGCCATCAGCCTGCCGCTGGGCTACACCAGCGGCAAGGAATACGCCGAGCTTGAATGGCCCATTGACATCCTGATCACCCTGGTGTGGGTGAGCTTTGCGGTGGTGTTTTTTGGCACCGTGGGCACGCGGCGGGTGCGCCACATCTACGTGGCTAACTGGTTTTTTGGCGCCTTCATCATCGCGGTGGCGCTGCTGCATGTGGTCAACAGCGCGGCGATTCCAGCGGGCTGGATGAAGAGCTATTCAGCCTACGCCGGTGTGCAAGACGCCATGATCCAGTGGTGGTATGGCCATAACGCGGTGGGCTTCTTCCTCACCGCTGGTTTTTTGGGAATGATGTACTACTTCATCCCCAAGCAGGCCGAGCGGCCGGTGTACAGCTATCGCCTGTCCATCGTGCACTTTTGGGCGCTGATCTTCACCTACATGTGGGCGGGGCCGCACCACTTGCACTACACCGCGCTGCCTGATTGGACCCAATCGGTGGGCATGGTGTTCAGCCTGATCTTGCTGGCCCCCAGCTGGGGCGGAATGATCAATGGCGTGATGACGCTGTCGGGTGCCTGGCACAAGCTGCGTGACGACCCCATCCTGCGCTTTCTGATCGTGTCACTGTCGTTCTACGGCATGAGCACCTTTGAGGGCCCGATGATGTCCATCAAGACCGTCAATGCGCTTAGCCACTACACCGACTGGACGGTGGGCCATGTGCACAGCGGTGCGCTGGGTTGGGTGGGCCTCATCACCATGGGCACCATGTACCACCTGATTCCCAAGCTGTTTGGTCAACGCAGCATGCACAGCGTGCGGGCCATTGAAGTGCACTTCTGGCTGGCCACCATCGGCATCGTGCTGTACATCGCCGCCATGTGGATCGCGGGCGTCATGCAGGGCCTGATGTGGCGCGCCACCAATGTGGACGGCACGCTCACCTACACCTTTGTCGAGTCGGTCAAAGCCACCTATCCCTTCTATGTGCTGCGCTTGGCCGGTGGCCTGCTCTACCTGAGCGGCATGTTGGTGATGGCCTGGAACACCTTCATGACAGTACGCCACGGCCGCCCTGTGCAGGTGCGGGTGCTACAGGCCGCACACGCTTGATTTATCAGCGTAACTAGCTACAAATTTAGGAGCGAATCCATGTCTGCGCCCAATCAGGCGGCGGCCCCTGCTGTGGGCCACGCCAAGATCGAAACCAGTAACAGGCTGATGATTGTGTTGATTCTGCTGACGCTGCTGGTGGGCGGCTTGGTAGAAATCGTGCCGCTGTTTTTTCAGCGTTCCACCACCCAGCCGGTGGCCGGGTTAGTGCCCTACAGCCCGCTGCAACTGGCGGGGCGCGACATCTATCTGCGCGAGGGTTGCTACAACTGCCATTCGCAAATGATTCGGCCCTTTCGCGCCGAAACACTGCGCTACGGGCCGTATTCAGTGGCGGGCGAATTTGTGTACGACCACCCCTTTCAGTGGGGCAGCAAGCGCACCGGGCCTGACTTGGCTCGGGTCGGTGGCCGCTACAGCGACGAATGGCACCGCCTGCACCTGATCAACCCCCGCCAGGTGGTACCTGAATCGAACATGCCGGCTTATCCGTGGCTGGCCACCACAACGGTCGATCATGAATCGATTGGTGCCCACATGACAGCCTTGCGCCGCGTGGGTGTCCCCTACACCGACCCGCAGATTGGTGGCGCGGCTGAAGAAATCAAAGGCAAGACCGAGATGCAGGCGCTGATTGCCTATCTGCAAGGCATGGGCTTAACCCTGGGTGGCCAAGGAGGAAAAGGCGATGGACGTTGATCTGAACTTGCTGCGCTCAGCAGTCACGGTGCTGAGCCTGATGGCCTTTGTAGGGATCGTGGCGTGGGCGTGGTCTAGCCGCCGCAAGGCCGACTTTGAAGAAATGGCCCGCGTGGTGTTCAGCGATGAGCCGATGCAGCCCAGCGAAGCTAACTCCATGCGTGCCAAGCCCGGTGCCGGGGTGGAACTTTCCCAGCTGCAATGCGCCGCTTGGGCCGGTGCGCATTCGCCGGCAACGCAGGCGCCTAAGCCTGGCCACGCCATCACCAACCGGGCCGCGCAAGCCGGATACGGGAGCCTGTCATGACTGATTTTGTAGCGCCCGCCTGGGCCTGGTTTGTGGCTATTGCGGTGGTGGGCAGCATCGTGGTGTGCTTGGTGCTGCTGGCCATCAGTGCCCGGGTGCGGGTGGCGGCTGATGCGCAAGCGGGTGACCCTACCACCGGCCACGTGTGGGACGACAACATCCAAGAGCTGAACAACCCGCTGCCGCGCTGGTGGGCGATATTGTTTGTGATCACCGTGGTGTTTGCGCTGGCCTATGTGTTCTTGTACCCCGGCCTGGGCACTACGCAAGGGCAGCTCAACTGGTCGTCAAGCGGCCAATACCAAAACGAATCCAAGGCCCTGGCCGAACGTGCGGCTCCGCTGTACGCCAAGCTGACTGCGCTAGAGCCCAAAGACATGGCCCGCGACCCGCAGGCCATGGCCGTGGGTGAGCGCCTGTTCATGAACAACTGCGCCCAGTGCCATGGCTCGGACGCGCGCGGTGGCAAGAGCTTTCCTAACCTGACTGACAGCGACTGGCTGCACGGTGGCACGCCCGAGGCGATTGCCAAAACCATCAGCGAAGGCCGCAACGGCATGATGCCGCCCATGGCCGCCGCAGTGGGCACGCCCGACGATGTGCGCAACGTGGCCCACTATGTGTTGAGCCTGTCAGGCAGCCCGCACGACAGCCTGCGCGCTCAGTTGGGCAAGCCCAAATTTGGCGCCTGCGCGGCCTGCCACGGCATGGACGGCAAAGGCAATACCGCCTTGGGCGCGCCTAACTTGACAGACCAGGTCTGGCTGCACGGCTGGGGCGAAGCGGCCATCGTGAAAGCCATTACTCAGGGCATCAACAACCAGATGCCTGCGCAGGCCCGCCTGCTCACGCCTGAGCAGATTCAGGTGTTGACGGGCTATGTGCTCAGTTTGTCGACCCCGGCTGCCCGCTAGTGGCTTGAGCCGCACCCGAGCGTTGTCATGAACGAGCGCGCATCGGGCTCCGCTGCCAGTGCCCATGAGGGCACCACCGTGCAGTGGTTGTATGCGCCCGGCGCCAAGGTGGTGCCGCGCAGCGTCAAGGGCACCTTTGCCACTTGGCGCTGGGTGTTCGTGTGGCTGACACAACTGGTGTTTTATGGGGTGCCGTGGCTGCAATGGGGCCAGCGCCAAGCGGTGTCGTTTGACTTGGAGGCGCGGCGGTTTTACCTGGGGCCGCTGGTGCTGTATCCGCAAGACTTCATCTATCTCACTGGCCTGCTGATTGCGTCTGCGCTGTCCCTGTTTTTGTTCACCACGGTGGCGGGCCGACAGTGGTGTGGCTACGCCTGCCCGCAAAGCGTGTACAGCGAAATGTTCATGTGGATTGAGCGGCGCATGGAAGGCGACCGGGCCGCGCGCCTGCGGCTGGACGGCAGCGCGTGGAACACCGAAAAGCTGGCCCGCAAGGGCGCCAAACATGCGGCGTGGCTGCTGTTGGCCGCATGGACCGGATTCACCTTTGTCGGCTACTTCACACCCATCCGAGATCTGGCGGCCGAAGTCCGCCTGGGCGCCTTGGGCCCATGGGAAATCTTCTGGATCGGGCTGTACAGCCTGGCCACCTGGGGCAACGCGGGCTTCTTGCGTGAGCAGGTCTGCAAGTACATGTGCCCTTATGCGCGCTTTCAAAGCGCGATGTTCGACAAAGACACCCTCATCGTCACCTATGACGCCGCGCGTGGTGAACCGCGCGGCCCGCGCTCGCCCAAGTTGCCCCTGGCCGACACCGGCAAAGGCGCCTGCGTGGACTGCGGCCTGTGCGTGCAGGTGTGCCCCACCGGCATCGATATCCGCAAGGGCCTGCAGTACGAATGCATCAGTTGCGCAGGCTGTGTGGATGTCTGCAACAGCGTGATGGAAAAGTTTGGCTACCCGCGCGGCCTGGTGCGCTATGCCACTGCCAATGCGCTTGAAAAAGGCTGGACCCCCGCACAAATCTGGCAGCGGGTGCTGCGGCCCCGGGTGCTGATCTACACCACGCTGCTGGGGCTGGTGATCGTGTCGCTGGCCATTGGGCTGGCGCTGCGCGCGCCGTTCAAGCTGGACGTGGTGCGCGATCGCGGATCGCTGGCCCGCTTGGCAGAGGGCGGCCAGATCGAAAACGTCTACCGCCTGCAGGTCATGAACGCCACCGAGCAGCCGCAGCGCTACGAACTGCAAGCCAGCGGCCTGGCCGGTTTGCAAATCGGCTTGGATGGCCCCATTGAAGTGGGGGCCGCAGGGTCGCGCTGGGTGCCGGTGCGCCTGCGCGTCGCCGGCGATACGCCCCCCGGCGCGTACCCGGTGGAGTTTGTGTTGAGCCAATCGGCCCAAGCCCACCGGGTGGCTGAACGCGCCGTGTTCATCGTGCCGGAGTAAACGCAACAGACGGAGACCCTGCCATGCCCGCTTTACCAGCCCCTGTACCCACCACTACCCCCCCCACCGTGCCCGCCACGGTGCCCGCTGCCAAACCCACGCCCGCACCTTGGTGGCGATACGGTCATGTGTGGTTGGTGGTGTCGGGCCCGGCCATCGTGGTGGTGGCGGGCTTGGTCACCGCGTGGATTGCGGTGCATGGCGCTGACCCGGTGATTGCGCAGCCGCCGGTGGCGGCAGACAGTTCAGCTGCCGCCCGCAGCCTGACGCCTGCACACAAAGCCCGCAACTTGGCGGCAGACCACGCGCTGAAGCCGGTGGGGGACTAGCGCGCCAAAACCGGCGCCCCAACGCAAACGCTCAGCCCTTGCGCGACGCAGTCACCATACGCTTGAGTTCGTCGGTTTGCAAAATGCGCACATGGCGCTGTTTGACTTCCACAATGCCGTCGGCCACAAACTTGCCGAAGGTGCGGCTGACGGTTTCTAGCGTCAGGCCCAGGTAGCTGCCGATTTCTTCGCGCGTCATGCGCAGCACCAATTCAGACTGAGAAAACCCGCGCGCGGCCAAGCGCTGCGCCAAGTTCAGCAAAAAGGCTGCCAAGCGCTCTTCGGCCCGCATTGAACCCAACAGCAGCATCACGCCCTGGTCGCGCACGATTTCGCGGCTCAGGATCTTGTGCACATGGTGCTGCAGGGCGCTGACCTCACGCGACAGGAGTTCAATGTCAGCATAGGGCAGCAGGCAGACTTCGGCGTCTTCCAGCGCAATGGCGTCGCAACTGTGGCGGTCGTTCACGATGCCGTCCAGCCCCAAAATTTCGCCTGCCATCTGAAAGCCGGTGACCTGATCGCGCCCGTCTTCGGTAGACACACTGGTCTTGAAGAAACCCGTGCGGATGGCGTATAGGTTTTCAAACACCGAGCCGTTGCGGTACAGGTTTTCGCCCCGCAAGATCCTGCGGCGTGAGCCCACCAACTCGTCAATGCGCTGCAGGTCTTGGGCTGACAAGCCTACCGGCATGCACAGCTCGCGCAAGTTGCAGTTGGAGCACGCCACCTTGAAGGCCTGGGCCGTTTTGCCAGGCGCGCGCGGGGCTTCTTGAATGGGCGTTATCGGGGCCAGATTGGCTTCAAACATCGGCAAGTACCTCGCAAAAATGAGATGCGGCGGGCGAATCGTTGTTTGAGTTGTATCAACGCAAGCTTAACGCCTTCTGGTCATAGTGCACGGCATGCCTGAATTGCTACTGACACCCAGCCCGCAGCTGCTAGCGCGCCACGACATCGCTGGGCCGCGCTACACGTCTTACCCCACGGCTGACCGGTTTGTGGAGGCGTTTGGGCCCCAAGACCACCAACGCGCCATGGGCCGTCGACAAGATGCGTCGTTGGCGCGGGGCCAGGCGCTGGCGCTTTATGTGCACATCCCCTTTTGCGAATCGGTCTGTTACTACTGTGCATGCAACAAGGTGGTGACTCGCAAGCGCGAAAGGGCGGTGGACTACCTGCGCCTGCTCGAGCGCGAAATCGCCCTGCAGGCGCAGCATCTGGAGCGCCGCCCGACGGTGTCGCAACTGCATTTGGGCGGCGGCACACCCACCTATTTGGACGACGGGCAGTTGGCCCACCTCATGGACGTGCTGCAGCGCCATTTTGGGTGGACGGCCAAGGCCGAACGCTCGATTGAAGTTGACCCGCGCACTGCTGACAGCCAACGCCTGGCGCATCTGAGGGCCTTGGGCTTTAACCGCCTGAGCCTGGGCATTCAAGACTTTGATGCGCAGGTGCAGCAAGCGGTGCACCGGGTGCAGTCAACCCCGCCGGTGATGGATTTGATGCAGCAGGGACGTGACTTGGGTTTTGAGTCAATCAACGTTGACTTGATCTACGGGCTGCCTTTGCAGACCCCAGAGTCGTTTGCACGCACCCTGAACACCTTGGTGGAACTCTCTCCCGACCGGGTCGCCCTGTACGGCTACGCGCATTTGCCCGAACGCTTCAAGCCGCAGCGCCGCATCGATGAGGCCAGCCTGCCGAGCGCTCCAGTCAAAGTGCAGCTGCTGGCCGGGGCGATTCACACGCTCTTGGATGCGGGCTATGACTATGTCGGCATGGACCACTTTGCCAAACCTGGTGATGCCCTGGCGCAGGCCAAACGGCAGGGCCGCTTGCACCGCAACTTTCAGGGCTACACCACCCAATCGGAAGGCGATGTGTTGGGCCTGGGCGTGTCGGCCATCAGCCGCATTGGCGCGTGCTACAGCCAAAACGCCAAGACCTTGGAGGAATACGAAGACCGCTTGCTGCGCAGCGAACTGCCCACGGTGCGGGGGCTGGCGCTGTCGCACGACGACTTGGTGCGCCGCGCCGTCATCATGGGTTTGATGTGCCAGGGGCGGGTGGCTTTTGAGTCGGTTGAATTGGCCTATTTGATTGACTTTGAGCACACCTTTGCAGCCGAATTGGAAGCCTGCCAAGCCTTGGCAAAAGACGGCTTGATTGAGATGTCATCGCGCGAGATCGTTGTGACCGAACTCGGCTGGTTTTTTGTGCGCGAGGTGGCCATGCTGTTTGATCGGCACCTGCAGGCCGACCGCCAGCGCGCCCGCTATTCGCGGGTGATCTAGGCCCCCAGTGGACGTCCTGCAGGCTTTGGGCGTCGGTCACGGGCAGTGGGGGCTGCTGCTATCGCTCGGGGGCGCGGCAGCGGTGTTGGGCATGCTCAGCGCGGCCCACTGCGCAGCTATGTGCGCGCCTTTGGTGGCAGCTGGCTTGGCGCCGTGCGCCCGCGCTGGGGCTCCCAGCACGGCCAGGCGCACGCTGGCCCACTGGGTATTGGGGCGCTGCGTGAGCTACGCGGTGATGGGTGCACTGGTGGCGGCGGTTTGGGGCTTGCTGGGCGATTGGGCGCGCGGCGATCTGACGGGCGCGCTGGCCACCGCCAAGCAAGCGCTGCACACCGCATGGACATGGGGCCACGCCGCCGTATTGGCTTGGGGCCTTACCTTGTTGTGCACGGGCCAAGCTCTGGCGTGGGGTGGCAAGCGCCAGAGTGCCAGCCCCCAAATCCGCCCGGTTCAATGGGTATTTTCGGCCACTTCTGCCCGTCAATACGGCGTAAATAGCTATCAAAAATATAGCAATTACCAACGAGGGTCCACTGGCCGTGAACCAGGCAGCGCGCCACCCGCCCGAGTGCCAACGGCCAGCCTGGGCTGGCTGTGGGGCCTGCTGCCATGCCCCACCTTATATGGCGCACTGGCGATTGCGGCGCTTACCAACGGGCCCGCTCAGGGGGCCTTGGTGATGGCTGTGTTTGCCTTGTGCAGCCTGCCCGGCGTTTTGGTGCCGCTATGGGCCTGGCGCAGGCTGGCTGTGCGGGCCGATGGCTGGGCCAGACGCACCAGTGGCGCCGTCTTGGCAGTTGCGGCAGCGCTCGCGTTGATGGGGGTTAGTACGTACGACGTTTGGGCTTGGTGTGTACAACCGCCCTGAATGCTGGGGTTTGTTGGTACGAAAGCAGTTCGATCCCCGCGCCGCTCCATAAGGCGTTAACCACTGCACAGTCGCTGCTGTCAACGGAGTTGATAATCTTGCATACAGCCGCTAGGCCATGGTTCGCCTTATCGAATGACGGAACGTCCGACCCTGCTACTGCCTATTGACCTGATTCAAAAAGGCCACTTCATCCAGCTCGATCTGAGCTGGATGGATCACCCCTTTCCGAAGAACGCGTTTCGCGTTTCATCTGACGACCAGTTGCGCACCCTGCGCATGCTGGGGCTGAAGCAGATCAAGGTACACCCCGACAAGTCAGACGCAGGCCTGCCGCTGCATGTACCGTCTGCTGAGCCCGCCCCGCCTGTGGCGGCCCATGCGCCCGGTTCGGCGGGCACAACTGCAGACGCAGGCAGCGCGGTGAGACCCAATACGGCAGCCGTACAAAAATCGGAGCGCCTGGCCGAACAGCGGCGCAGCCAAGCGCAGGTTGACAAACGCTATGGCGAAGCCACCCGTGCCTATCGCCAGGTGATGGAGCAGGTGGAGAGCAAGCCGGCAGAAGCTGCGCAAACCAGCACAGCCATGGTTAACGCCTTGGTGCATGACATGGCCAGCGGAGGCGACGCCGCCATCCGTCTGATGTCCGAGGGCGCCGGCGACCGCTTGGGGCTGCATGCGGTGAACGTGATGGTGGTGTCTTTGCTGCTGGGCCGTTCGCTGGGCCTGTCCAGCTCAGAACTGCAAGACCTGGGTTTGGCGGCCTTTTTGCACGACTTGGGCAAGCTCAACTTGCAAGAGCGCATGCGTCACTTTGACGACCGCATGAACACGCATGAGGTCAAGGCCTACCAAGAGCACGTGTCGCATTCCATCACCCTGGGCAAGCGCATGGGCCTGCCGGTGTCGGCACTGGTCGCGATTGCGCAGCACCACGAAATGGTGGACGGCACGGGCTTTCCCATTCGCCTGCGCGGTGAACGCATCAGCACCGGCGGCAAGGTGCTGGCGCTGGTCAATCGCTACGACAACCTGTGCAACCCCCTGCGTAGCGGCGCCGCCATGACGCCGCACGAGGCGCTGTCGCTGATCTTTGCGCAGATGAAGGCCAAGTTTGATTCCAACGTGTTGGGCGCCTTCATTCGCATGATGGGGGTGTACCCACCGGGCTCAGTGGTGCAGTTGGTGAATGACCGCTACGCCATGGTGTTGTCGGTGAACTCGTCGCGCGCCTTGCGGCCGCGGGTGCTGGTGCATGACAGCAGCGTGCCGGTGCACGAAGCGCTGGTGGTGGACTTGGAAAACGAACCCCAACTGGGCATTCGCCGCAGCATGAAGCCTGACCAGTTGCCCAAAGCCGCGTTTGAATACCTGCAGCCGCGTCAGCGTGTGTCGGTGTACTACGAACGCGCGGGTGACGACAGCGGCGTGGGCGAACTGGCCTGAACCCGCAGCGCCCTGGCAGCTAAGCGGCTAGCCGTGGCGGATAGCCACCGTCTTCAAGCTGGTAAAGCCATACAGCGCTTCAAAGCCTTTTTCACGCCCGTGGCCTGAGCTTTTCACGCCGCCAAAGGGCAGTTCCACACCGCCGCCCGCCCCATAGTTGTTGATGAAGACTTGGCCGCTTTGTACGCGGCGCGCCATGCGCAGTTGGCGTCCGCCGTCGCGCGTCCAAATGCCTGCCACCAGGCCAAAGCGGGTGGCGTTGGCCAATTCCACCGCGTGGTCTTCGCCTTCAAACGCCATGGCCGACAACACCGGGCCAAACACCTCGTCTTGCGCCAGCCGGTGGGCGCTGGGCACGTCACGCAGCAGGGTGGGCGCTTGGTAGTAGCCGCCTTGGGGCGCTTCATCCACCACTTGCCCTTGCGCCACCATGGGGATACCCGCCACTTGGGCGTCGCTCAAAAAATCCCACACCCGCTGCTGCTGGCTGGCGCGAATCAAGGGGCCCACATCCAGGTTCATGGCTGCAGGCCCCACCCGCAGGCGACTAAATGCCTCACCCAGGCGTTGCAACAGCGGCTCGTAAATGGGCTGCTCAATCAGCACCCGTGAACCGGCTGAGCAGGTTTGCCCGGCGTTTTGCACGATGGCGTTGATGACCACCGGCACGGCGGCATCTAAATCGGCGTCGGCAAAAATGATCTGCGGGCTTTTGCCGCCCAGCTCTAGCGTGACTGGGCAATGGCGTTGTGCAGCCACCTGGGCAATCAGCGTGCCCACGTTGGGGCTGCCGGTAAAGCTGATGTGGTCAATGCCCGGGTGGCGCGCCAGCGCGTCACCCACCTCGTGGCCCAGGCCGGTCACGATGTTGATAGCCCCGGGCGGAAAACCCACCTCTGCGGCCAGTGCCGCCACCCGCAGCAGCGACAAGCAAGCGTCCTCCGACGGTTTGACCACGCACACATTGCCCGCTGCCAGCGCGCCGCCCACGCTGCGGCCAAAAATCTGCATCGGGTAGTTCCACGGAATGATGTGGCCGGTAACGCCATGCGGCTCGCGCCAAGTCAGCACGGTGTAGCCGTTTTGGTAGGGCAGGGTCTGGCCAGTGAGCTTGTCGCAGGCACCGGCATAAAACTCAAAGTAGCGCGCAAGCGCCGTGGCGTCGGCCCGCGCTTGGGTGGTGGGTTTGCCGCAGTCGCGTTGCTCTAGGGCCGCCAGTTCGTCGGTGCACTGCGCCACCCGTTGCGACAAGCGCATCAACAGCCTGCCGCGTTCAACCGCGCTCAGGGAGGCCCAGGGGCCTTTGAAGCAGGTGTGGGCGGCCTGCACGGCGGCGTCAATGTCGCGGGCGTCGCTGCGTTGCAGTTCATCAAACGGCTGGCCGTAAGACGGGTCTACCACCGGCAGCGTCAGGCCGGTGGCGCTGGGCACGGCGGTGTTGGCGATGTAGTTCAGTTGCATGGCAGGGTGGGTCGCGCAGGCAACACCTGCGCGACAGCAGTGGGGTGTGGTCACCTATTGTGGCGTGGCAAGCTACAGGCAAAATCTGCATCTACCGCAGCCTCGCGAGACCACCATGAAGACCTTGGTTGACCACTTAAGCCAATACGCCGACTACCACCGCGATCCACGCAACATCCACACCCATTTGGTGGGTGTGCCGCTCATCGTGTTTGCCGTGGTGGTGTTGTTGTCGCGCCCGGCGTGGGATGTGGGCGGCGCGCTGCCGCTGTCGCCTGCGGTGGCTGCGAGCTTCTTGGCGGCTGCGTTCTACACCCGGCTTGACGCTCGACTTGGCATCGTCATGGCGATGCTGCTGGCGCTGATGTTGGCAGCGGGCGCGGTGATTGCCGCGCAGCCGGTTTTGACCTGGGCGCTCACGGGGGTGCTGATGTTCGTCACCGGTTGGGTGATCCAGTTTGTGGGCCACTACTACGAAGGCCGCAAACCGGCGTTTGTCGATGACCTGATGGGCCTCGTCATTGGCCCACTGTTTGTGTTGGCTGAGCTGGCTTTTATGCTGGGCTTGCGGCGCGAACTGCAAGCGGCCATTGAAGCGCGCAGCGGCCCAGTGCGGCTGCGCCCCATTCCCACCATCACCGACGCAAGGGGCTGACATGCGCCGCCGCAACTGGGTATTGACTGCTCTGGCCGTGCCGGGCGCTCTGGCGATTGGGTGGGGTGTCATGCCGCCCGCGCAGCGCCAACAAACCGCCAAGCCGCTACCTGCCCGCGCGGGCGAACACGCCTTTAACGGCTGGGTGAAGATCCACACCGACGGCCAGACCACCGTGATGCTGGCCAAAAGCGAAATGGGCCAAGGCGTGAGCACCGCCTTGGCCATGGTGCTGGCTGATGAGCTAGATGCCGATTGGGCCCAAGTGCGCATGGCCCAATCGCCCATCGACGGCATTTACGGCTCTGTGTCCGCCTTGGTAGACGGCCTGCCGTTTCACCCTGATTCGCAAGGCCTGCTGCGCGAAACGGTGGAGTGGCTCACTGCCAAAACCGCGCGTAGCTTGGGGCTCATGATGACGGGCGGCTCCAGCAGCATCAAAGACCTGTGGGGCCCCATGCGCCAAGCCGGTGCGGCCGCCCGCCAGATGCTGGTGGCCACCGCCGCGCAACAGTGGGGCGTGCCCGCCGACCAATGCAGCACCGCCAATGGTCGGGTGCTGCACGCCGCCAGCCAACGCAGCGTGGGCTATGGCGAATTGGCCGCCAAATCAGCCACCCAAACGGTGCCAGAAAAACCGGTGTTAAAGACGGCTGAGCAGTGGCGCCTGATTGGCCAGCCCATGGGTCGATTGGACGGTGCCGCCAAGTCCACCGGCAAGGCCAACTACGGCATCGACACTGCACCCGAAGGCCTGCTCTACGCCAGCGTGCGCTTGTGCCCCACCCGTGGCGGCTCGGTAGCCAACGGCGACGCCGACACCGCCCGGGGCATGCCCGGCGTGGTGGCGGTTGGCTTTGCGACCCCCGCAGCAGGCAGCACTGGCGGGGTGTTGGTGGTGGCCGACCGCCCCTGGCGTGCCAAACGCGCGGCAGCAGCCCTTAAACCCGAATGGAACCACGGCGCCGCCCAGGCCTTTGACAGCGCCCAGGCTCTGCAGCGCATGGCGCAGGCCCTGGACACCGCCAAGGGCTTTGCCTATTGGAGCGAAGGCGACGCTGACGCGGCTTTGACGGGTGCGGCCAAAACCGTGCGCGCCGACTACACCGCGCCCTACCTGGCTCACCAAACCCTGGAGCCTGCCAACTGCACCGTGCAAGTCGCGGGGGAGGGGTCAGGCGCCACCGTCACCGTGTGGGCGCCCACCCAAATGCCGGGGCTGGCCCGCTTGGCTGCCGCCCGGGTGGCGGGCGTGGATCAATCCCAAGTGACGGTGCACGTCACTGAGCTTGGCGGCGGCTTTGGCCGACGGCTGGAAAGCGACTTCGTCGCCCAGGCCACCCAAGCTGCGCTGCTGGTGCGCGGCAAGCCGGTGCAACTGCTGTACAGCCGCGAAGACGACACCCGGCACGACTTTTATCGCCCGGCCTGTGCGTCGCGCTGGGTGGCCGGGCTGGACGCCAGCGGGCGTTTGCTGGGCGTGCGGGCCACCTCGGTGGGCCAAGCCATCGTGCCGCAAGTGCTTGAACGCGTCACCGGCCTGCCCGGCGGTGGCCCCGACAAAACCACTGCTGAGGGCGCTTTTGACCAGCCCTATGAATGGCCCGCTGGCCGCATTGCACATGAAGCCATCAGCCTGCCCTTGCCCATTGGTTTCTGGCGTGCAGTGGGGCATTCGCACCAAGCGTTTTTTAAAGAAAGCTTTGTCGATGAACTGGCGCACGCCGCCGGGCGCGACCCGCTCGCCTATCGCTTGGATCTGCTCAAAAAACATCCACGCCACGCTGCCCTGCTGCAAAAGGCGGCGGCGCTGGCAGGCTGGGGCACGGCACCTGCGGCTGCGCCCGACGGCGCCAAGGTGGCGCGTGGGCTGGCACTGCACCAATCGTTTGGCTCCATCGTGGCGCAGGTAGCCGAGGTGTCCGTCAGCAAAGAGCGCCAACTGCGCGTGCACCGCGTGGTGGCCGTCATTGACTGCGGCACCGTGGTCAACCCCAACATCGTGCGCCAGCAAATGGAAAGCGCCATCATCTTTGGCCTGAGCGCCGCGCTCTATGGCGAAGTGACGGTGCAAGCAGGCCAAGTGCAGCCCGGCAACTTTGGCGATGCACCGGTGCTGCGGCTTAACGAATGCCCGCAAATCGTCACTGACTTGATGCCCAGCACCGCACACCCCGAAGGCGTGGGCGAACCCGGCACGCCGCCCATTGCGCCAGCCGTGGCCAATGCCTTGTTTGCGCTGACAGGCCAACGCCTGCGCAGCCTGCCCCTGCGTTTGCCCGCCCAGGCCTGAACCACTCGAGGACCACCGTGACCACCCTCACCCTCAACGGCAAACCCGCCACCTTTGATGTCGAACCCGACGCGCCCCTGCTGTGGGTGCTGCGCTGCGACGCCCAACTGCGTGGCACCAAGTTTGGCTGCGGCGCCGCGTTGTGTGGCGCTTGTACGGTGCATGTAGACGGCACCCCCACCCGCAGTTGTGTGACGCCCTTGCAGGCAGTGGCGGGGAAGGCCGTCACCACCATCGAGGGGCTAGACACGCCCGCTGGCCGCGCGGTGCAACGCGCTTGGGTCGAGGCCGACGTGGTGCAGTGCGGATACTGCCAAAGCGGGCAGGTGATGGCGGCTGCCGCCTTGCTGGCCGCCAATCCCAAACCCACCGATGCGCAGATTGATGAGGCCATGTCGGGCAACCTGTGCCGCTGCGGCACCTACCCGCGCATTCGGCAAGCGGTGGCGCTGGCAGCGGGCTACTTGCGCGGCGGCGCGCGGGCTTGAATCCACCAGCCTGTGTGCCCAGCGCCCGCGGCTTGCCGCTCGGCGCCTTAAGGAATAAAGGCCGCTCGCGGCCTTTTTATCTGCCTAAGCAGCTATCAAAATAATAGCAAATGCCACTCCGACGCCTGCTGATTGCCAACCGGGGCGAAATCGCCCAGCGCATTGAACGCAGCGCATTGGAGCAAGGCTGGCAAGTCGTGCGGGTGCACGCGGCAGACGAAGCTGCGCCCCGCGTGCCTGCGGGGGTCGATGCCGCTCAATGGCAGTGCCAAGCGCTGCGTGGTCAGGGCGTGCAAGCCTATTTGGATGTGGCCGATTGGGTGCGCGTGGCCCACGCCACGGCCTGCACCGCCGTCCACCCCGGCTATGGCTTTGTCAGTGAGCAAGCCGACGCAGCGCACGCCTTGCAGGGCGCGGGCGTGGCTTGGGTTGGGCCTAGCCCTGCGCAGTTGCAGGCGCTGGGCGACAAAGCCCAAGCGCGCCAGTTGGCGGTGGCGCAGGGTGTGCCGGTGCTGGCGGCCAGCCAGGCGGGGCGGGGCGACACAGGCCTGCAGGCAGCGCACGCCCTGTGGGCGCAACACCCGCAGGGGCTCATGCTCAAGGCGGTGGCCGGCGGCGGCGGGCGGGGCATGCGGCGGGTGCGGGTGGCGGCTGAGTTAGCCAACGCCTGGGCCAGCGCCGCGCGCGAAGCGCAAGCCGCTTTTGACGATGACCGCCTGTATGCCGAAAGCCTGTTCACCCACGCCCGCCACATTGAGGTACAACTGATCGGCGACGGTCAAACGGTGCAAGTGCTGGGCGACCGCGACTGCAGCCTGCAGCGCCGCCACCAAAAGTTAATCGAACGCGCGCCCGCTGCGCATTTGAGCGCGGCCACGCGCCACGCCTTACACGCCGCCGCACGGCGCATGGCCCAAGCCCTGCAACTGCGCAGCCTGTGCACCTTTGAGTTCATGGTGGCGCTGGATGCGGCGGCGCCGCAGCCCTGGGTGTTCATTGAAGCCAATGCCCGTTTGCAGGTGGAGCACACGGTGACCGAAGCCATCACCGGCCTTGATTTGGTGGCGCTGCAACTGGCGCTGGCGCACGGCGCCACCCTGGCCGATTTGGGCTTGGCGGACGCCCCGCCGACCGAGCGCGGCAGCGCGGTGCAGTTGCGCATTGCTACCGAAGTGCCGCAGGCCGACGGCAGCGTGCACCCCGCTAGCGGCGAGGTGCAGGCACTGCAATGGCCTACCGGCGCGGGCGTGCGGATCGACACGGCGCTGGCCCTGGGGCAGGCACTAGACGGCCGCTTTGATCCCTTGGTGGCCAAGCTGGTCGTGCATGCCAGCGACTCCGCCACCTTGGCCACTCGCACCCGGGTGGCGCTGCAGGGCTGCGCGGTGCAGGGGGTGGCTACCAATCTCGTGCTGCTGCAAGGCCTGTGGGACGACCCGGCGGTGGCACAAGGGCAGGCCCTGGCCACCGAATGGTTGGGCGAGCGCTGGGCCACGGTGGTGGCGGGCATGGCTCAGCGGATGCCGCCGCAAGACCTACTCAGCAGCCCAGTCGACGACGACTGCGTGCTGCGCAGCCCCACCACTGGCCGCGTGGTGGCCATTGAATGCGCAAGCGGAGCGGTGGCGGCGGGCACGCTCTTGTTGGTGGTGGAAGCGCTGAAGATGCACCACGAACTGCGCGCGCCCCAAGCGCTGTATCTGCAGCACATCCAGGTGGCGCTAGGCGACAACGTGCAAGCGGGCCAAGCCCTCTTGCAGGTGCAGCCGCTGTCGGCCACCAGTGTGGATGCCGCTGGCCCTGCGACTGCGGCATCGGACGCCGTCCGCCCCGAACTGCAGCGCTTGCGCGATCGCCTGGCCCTGCTCAGCGATGAGGCGCGCCCCGAAGCGCTGGCCCGCCGCCAGCGCGAAGGCAGCCGCACCGCGCGCCAGAACATTGCTGATTTGTGTGAAACCGACCAGCCCGACGCACTTACCGCTGGGGCGCATTTCACCGAATACGGCGGTCTGGCCTACGCCGCGCAAACCCAGCGCCGCCCGGTTGATGAACTCATTCGCGCCACGCCAGCCGACGGCATGGTCACCGGCATGGGCACGGTGAATGTGCGCCAAGTGGGCCCGGAGCGCGCCGCCACGGTGGTGATGGCCTATGACGCCACGGTGCTGGCGGGCACCCAAGGCATGCGCAACCACCAAAAAACTGACCGTTTGCTGCAGATCGCCCACCAACAACGCCTGCCCGTGGTGCTGTTTGCTGAAGGCGGCGGCGGCCGTCCGGGCGATGTGGACATGCCCATCGTGGCCGGGCTGCATGTGCCCACCTTTGCCGGTTTTGCCAGCCTGCGCGGCGTGGTGCCGGTGGTGGGCGTGGCACATGGCCGCTGCTTTGCAGGCAATGCGGCGCTGTTGGGGTGCAGCGACGTGGTCATTGCCACCCACAGCGCCCGCATCGGCATGGGCGGCCCGGCCATGATCGAAGGCGGGGGCTTAGGGCTGGTGGCGGCCGACGCCATTGGCCCCGCTGCCCAAGGCTACGCCAACGGCGTGGTCGATGTGCTGGTGGCAGACGAAGCTGCAGCCACTGCAGCAGCGCGCCAGGTGTTGGGCCTATTCCAAGGCCACTGGCCCGCAGGCGCTGCCGCCCCTGATACCGGTGCACTGCGCCAGGTAGTGCCCGCCAATCGTTTGCGGGTGTACGACAGCCGCGCAGCGGTACTGGGCTTGTGCGACACCGCCAGCGTGCTGTGGCTGGGCGACAGCGAGCGCGGCGCGGGCCGCGGCATTCATACCGCGCTGGCGCGCATCGACGGCCACCCGGTGGGCGTGTTGGCCAACAACCCGGTGCATTTGAGCGGCGCGATTGACCCCGATGGCGCGGCCAAGGCGGCCCGCTTTATCGCGCTGTGCAAACGCCATGGCCTGCCCATCGTCAGCCTGATCGATACGCCTGGTTTTATGGTGGGGCCCGAGGTAGAAGCTCGGGCCCAGGTCCGCCACGCTTGCGATCTGTTCGTGGCCGCCGCCGCGCCCGGGCGCCACGGCCAGCCCGCGCCCTGGTTCAGCATCGTGCTGCGCAAAGGCTATGGCTTGGGGGCGATGGCGATGGCGGCGGGCGGCTTTCACAGCAGCGCGTTCACCATCGCCTGGCCAACGGGTGAATTTGGCGCGATGGGGCTGGAAGGCGCAGTGCGCCTGGGCTACAAAAAAGAGCTGCAAGCGCTGCCAGAAGGCGCAGAGCGCGAGGCGCTGTTTCAGCAACTTCTGAGCCGCCAAGTCGATGCAGGCCAGGCGCTAAACATGGCCGCCACGCTAGAGATCGACGCGGTGATTGACCCCGCCGACACCCGCGCCTGGGTGCTGCGTGGTTTGCAAGCAGCGGCAAAATCTTAAGGTGTAATCGGCCTCTTGGGCAGTAAAAATAAGCCTAGATAGCTATCAAAAATATAGCATCTAACTGCCTACAGAACGCCGGTCGCCTTCGGATACGATGATTGGCAGGCGGGTCTTCAAGCCACCCGCTGCCAACGCCCGTTGGCCCGATGGTGTCCCATCCAAGCGCTTGCATCGCAGCCGCAGCCGGTGCGCCAAAACGCCAGGCTCGGTGCCAATTGGACAAAGACATGGACACCACTAACCCTTCCACTGTTTGGCTACAACCTGCGCAATTGCGCGCGGTGCAGGGCTCGCCCCACGCGCCGCGCTTGCTGGATGTGCGCCGCGCCGCCGCGTTTGATGCCAGCGACCGTCTGCTGGCCGGTGCCTCGCATGTGCCCGGTGACGACAGCGCCGCGCTCTTGGCCGCGGCAGCAGGTACGGCGCCGGTGGTGCTGCACTGCGTGTATGGACACGCCGTCAGCCAATCGGCCGCCGCCGCCCTGCGCCAGGCGGGCATCAATGCAAGCGTGCTGGCTGGCGGCTTGCAAGGCGGCCAAGACGGCGTGGACACGCCCGAGGCCATCGCCCGGTGGCGTGCGCACCCGCCCATCACGCTGCGCAAACGGCTCGATTGGGGTGTGACGGGCCGCTGGGCCGATGCCCCCAGCCGCTGGGTGACGCGCCAGCGCCCCAAGATCGACCGCCTGGCGTGCCCGTGGCTGCTGCGGCGGCTGGTGGACCCACGGGCGCAGTTCTTTTATGTGCCCACCGATCAGGTCTTGACCTACGCCGCGCAAACCGGTGCCGTGGCCTTTGACATTCCCGGCGCGCCGGTCACCCATGTGGGTGAGCTGTGCAGCTTTGATGCGCTTATCCACGGCTTTGACCTGCGCGACCCGGCCCTGGAGGTGCTGGCCACCATCGTGCGCGGGGCCGATACCGATCGGCTGGATTTACACCCCGCAAGCGCTGGCTTGTTGGCCGTGTCGCTGGGCCTGGCCAACCTGCACGCGGGGGACGACCACGCCCTGCTGGCCGCTGCCATCCCGCTGTACGACGCCCTGTGGGCCTGGTGCCAAGACAGCGTGGCGGGCCGCGCTGAGCGCCATCAATGGACAGGCCCCAGCGGGCGCGCCGTATGAGTGAAGTCACCTCGCAGTTGCCGGATCAGGCCGCGCCCGAACCCGTGCCGTTCAGCACCGCGCTGCGCTTTTGGCTCAAGCTGGGTTTTGTGAGCTTTGGCGGGCCAGCCGGCCAAATTGCGCTGATGCACCGCGAACTGGTGCAAGAGCGCCGCTGGATTTCTGAAGGCCGCTTTGCCCACGCCCTTAACTACTGCATGTTGTTGCCTGGGCCCGAGGCGCAGCAACTGGCCACCTACCTGGGCTGGCTCATGCACCGCACTTGGGGCGGCGTGGCGGCGGGCGTGCTGTTTGTGTTGCCGTCGCTGTTCATTTTGATGGCGCTGTCGTGGGTGTATCTGGCGCATGGCGACACCACCCTGGTGGGCGGGCTGTTTGACGGCATCAAGCCCGCCGTGGCCGCGCTGGTGCTGCACGCGGTGTGGCGCATTGGGCGCAACACCCTTAAAACGCCCCGCCAGCGCCCCTTGGCTTGGGCGCTGGCGCTGGGCAGTTTTGCGGTGATGACCTGGACGCCCATCGGATTTCCGTGGATCGTGGCCGCGTCAGCCTTGATCGGCTGGGGTGCCACGCGCTTGGGTGCCACCTCGTTTGCGGGTGGTGCCGCGCACGCCACAAGCGCCAAAACCGCCGCCAGCGCCCCTGCGCTCATTGACGACCACACGCCCACGCCGGCGCATGCCAAGTTCTCCCCGGCACGGCTGGCGGCCCTGGTGGCCGCAGGCCTTGCGCTGTGGGCGCTGCCGCTGGCGTTGCTGGCGGCGCACTTTGGCTGGGGCCACACCCTGAGCCAAATGGGCTGGTTTTTTACCAAGGCCGCGCTGGTCACATTTGGCGGTGCCTACGCGGTGCTGCCCTATGTGGTGCAGGGCGCGGTCGAGCAGCACCAGTGGCTGACCGCACCGCAAATGATGGCCGGGCTGGCCCTGGGTGAAACCACACCCGGCCCGCTGATCATGGTGGTGGCGTTTGTGGGCTTTGTGGGCGGGCACACCCATGAGGTGCTGGGGCCGCAAGCGCTGTGGCTGGGCGCGATGCTGGCGGCGTGGGTGGCCACCTGGTTCACCTTTTTGCCCAGCTTTGTCTTCATCTTGGCGGGCGGGCCTTTGGTAGAAGCCACCCACGGCAAGCTGGGGTTTACCGCGCCGCTGGCGGCCATCACGGCAGCGGTGGTGGGGGTGATTGCCACGCTGGCGATGCTGTTTGTGGCGCTGGTGCTGTGGCCGGGCGTGGGGCAGGGCAGTTGGACAGCCGTGAACTGGCCGGGCGTGGCCATAGGCGCTGCGGCGCTGCTGGCGCTGGCGCGCTTCCAACGCAACGCCATTGAGGTGATTGCAGCCTGCGCTCTGGCAGGCCTGCTGCTACGCTTGTTGTAGCTGGCTCGGGTTATTTATAGAAGGGCGGTGCCAGTTCTATGCGCAAAGCCCTTGGGGCTTGGTTGAATCCGGTGACGGAATTCCGCACGCGGTGTGCGGCGGGGCCTTGCAGCGTTTAGGGGATGACGGTTTGGCCGCACGCGGCCAAACTGCCCTGCGATGCTCTCGATCACAGGCCGCTGCGGCAACTCGCCTGGCGGCTCAGACATCCGCAGCGGACCCCTGCGGGGCAACCTGTGATCGATGCGCTTCTCGGCGTCATCCATGCACTTCGAAGGCCCTGTCGCACACCACGAGCTAAGCCGATGCAGCACCCCGGGTTCAACCGCCGCGACCACCGTGAGGGAGCGTGACAGTCGAGTGGGTAGCCCGCTGACGGAGGTTAAGGAGGAACAGAGTCCGGGGGACTCTGTGGGGGACACGCAGTCAGCGGGCTGCCCGCTCGGCTGTTGCGCTCTGGGGCAGAGCGTCAACTCAATCACCCCAAAAACCTCAAAAAAAACGGCTGCAGCGCCCTGTTTAAATGCCCAAGCAGCTATCGTTTCAATAGCATCTTGCGCCCATCAAGCCGAAGTGGTTGTAACTGCCTGGGCCTTTCGTGGGCACACCATGGGCAGGCAAGGCATTGCACTTCAGATTTGAGTCTGCAAAGCCTTGGCCGCCTGTTCGATGCCCTGCGCATCCACACCAAAGTAGCGCCGCAGCTCCGCCCGCGTGTCGCTGCGGCCAAAGCCATCCGTGCCCAGGGTGGTCATGGCGCGGCCTGCGGGCAGGTGGGCGCGGATGCGCTCGGGCAGCGCGCGCACATAGTCGCTGGCGGCCACGATGGGGCCAGCGGTGTGCGCCAGCACCTGTTGCAGCCAGGGCGTGCGGCCTTGGGCGGCGGCGGCTTGGGCGTCGCGATCAAGTTCGCTCCAGCTGGTCACGCTGACCACATGCACGTGCCAGCCGTCGGCACTCAGGGCCTGCGCCGCCTGCACGGCCTGCGGCAGCATGGCCCCGCTGGCCAGCAGCGTCACCGTCGGCTGGGCTTTAGAGTCAATCGGGCTGTTGCGCCCGTCAATAGGGCGTAAGAAGCTATCAAATAAATAGCAACCGCGAATCACACCTTCATGCGCGTCGGCAGGCAAGTCGGGGTGGGCGATGTTCTCGTTCATCAGGGTGATGTAGAAGAATTCATCCGCCTGCTCCACCAGCATGCGCTGCATGCCGTGCGCCAGTATCACGGCTAGTTCACCCGCAAAGGCCGGGTCATAGGCGCGGCAGTTGGGGATGGTGGCCGCCACCACATGGCTGCTGCCGTCTTGGTGCTGCAGGCCTTCGCCGCCCAGGGTGGTACGGCCCGAGGTGGCCCCCAGCAAAAAGCCCCGCGCGCGTTGGT
>JAAFIY010000035.1 GCA_013297985.1 Comamonadaceae bacterium
CAGCCACCGTTTCGATGTTGCCGCCCACGGTGAAGCGGCGCACCCGTTTGTTGCGCACGTCGGCCACTAGCACGCGGCCCTGAGGGTCAATTGCCAGGTGCGCGGGGTCATTGAGTCGTGCAGCGGAGGCGAGGCCGCCATCACCGGCAAAACCCGCTGTGCCGGTGCCCGCCACCGTGGTGACGATGCCGGTGGCGGCGTCCACGCGCCGAATGCGTTGGTTGCCGGTGTCGGCCACAAACAGGTTGCCGCTGCGGTCCAGCGCCACGCCCGACGGAAAGTTGAACTGCGCGGCGCGCACGCTGCCGCCATCGCCGCTAAAGCCTTGGGTTTCAGCCGTCAGGGCCGTGGCCACGCCGGTGGCGCCATCCACCCGCACCACGCGGTTGTTGGTGGGGTCGGCAAAGAAGATGTTGCCCAGCCCGTCCACTGCAATTTGCTGCGCCGCAAAGCCGGTGGGGGTCACCAGCCGAATGGCGCCGCTCGCGTCCACCCGCAGCAAGCGGCTGTTGTTGGCGTCCATGATCAGCAGGCGGCCGTTGCCGTCGGTGGCCACCGCCGTGGGCTGGTCCAGCGCTGCGGCCAATGCAGCGGTACCCACCGGGCTGGCGCCTTGGGTGCCACTGCCCGCTAGCGTGGTGATGGTTTGCGCGTGTGCCGCGCTGCCCCACACGATGGCTGCCACACAGAGCAGCCTGACGCTATCAAAAAAGTAGCGGCATACGCCCTTATACAGGGCGCTAGCAGCCGATTTGGCTTGAGCTTGCGTGAGGGCGGCAACAGCTTTGCTCATGACGGTTGGCCTTGTGCGTTGGATGTGTGGGGCAGCCTAGGGCAGCACTTTGTAAACCCCGCGGTAGCGGCCCGCGGCAATCATTTCATCGGCATCGCGGCCATAGCCCAGGTAGAACTCAGTGCCCGGCAGCAAGGTGCTGTCAAAGCTGCTGAGAATGGTGACCACCAGCCGGTTTTGGCTGAGAGTGGATGGGTCCACGTTGCGGGCAAAGGCCTGCACCGGGTTGGTCAGCGGGCCCCAGCGGGCTTGCGAATCTTGCAAAAAGATCACCGCAGGTTGGGGCACCTGCAGCAGTCGCCCTGGCACCAGGGCCACCAAAAACACTTGCAGCGGGCCAGATGGCCCGGCGCGGCCACTCGCCGGAGCCGAGCGCGCAGCGGCTGAGAAATCAATGGTGGCGCGCACGGTGAGCGAACTCACCAGGCCGCTGACTTCGGTGACCACTGCGCTGGCAGGAAGTGCCCCGCCCGCAGGCACCGTGAAAGCCGTATCGGGCGGCACCGGTGGGGAGGCCAGGCCGGTGATTTGCCGGATCACATAGTTGGCTTCTTGCGCAACAAGCAGGTTGCCGTTGCGATCGATCCACAACCCCGATGGCTCGGCCAAGCCGGCATTCAGGGGCGGCCCGCCGTCACCGGCAATCGACAAGCCGCCGCCTGCCAGCGCACCGGTGCCGTTGCCTGCGATGATTTCGATATTGCCGCCAGGCGTAAAGCGCCGCACCACGTTGGCGTCGGTATCGCTGACGTAAATGCGGCCCGTGCCGTCAATGGCCAGGCCTCGGATGGCCACACCAAATGACGCCGCCGTGGCCAGCCCACCGTTGCCGCTGGATGCGTTACCCAAGTCGGTGCGCCCAGCCAGCGTTTCTATGTTGCCGCCCACGGTAAAGCGGCGGATGCGCCGGTTTTGAAAGTCCACCATCACCACCCGATCGGCGTTGTCCACTGCCAGGTGGTAGGGCTGGTTGATCTGCGCCGCCGTGGCCAGACCGGTGTCGCCCCCGAAGCCTGCGGTGCCGGTACCCGCAACGATGCTCACGTTCAGCGTGACGCGGTCAATGCGCCGCACCACATGGTTGTTGGTGTCGGCCACCAGCAGGTTGCCGCTGCGGTCCAGCGCGATGCCATTGGGGAACTGAAAGAGCGCGGCACCTGCCTGCACGTTGTTGGCCGCAGCACCTTGGCCTGCACCTGCATAAACAGTGACGACGCCAGTATCGCCGTCTACCCTCAGGATGTTGTGAGCGCGGGTGTTGGCAATGAAAAGGTTACCCGCCGCATCGACGGCCATTTGCTGGGCAAACTGGGCCAAGCCAGGGGTGGGGATGACGTCAAGCACCCCCGCAGTCACCCGCAGCACGCGGCTGTTGCGCGCGTCCATGATGAGCACCCGACCAGCGCCGCCGACCGCGACCGCGGTGGGGTCTCCCAGTGGCTGCGTCAAAGCGGGCTGACCTTGTGCGGCAACGCCCTGGTTGCCATTGCCCGCCACGCGGTTGATGATTTGCGCGTGGGCGACACCGCCGATCAAGGCCACGACGAGGCTTAGGCGCCAGGCGGCTTGGCCCGCAAACCTGACATTCGCAAACCTTAGCCACCATTTGCTATCAAATAAATAGCTGCATACGCTCTTAACTAAGGCGCTAGCGGTTCTTTGGGCTTGCAAGCCGATGGGAGCGATTGGGTGGGTGGGCATGGCGCGTCGCTCCGGTTTGGCAAGGCTTTCAGATCAAGGCAAGACTTTGTACACCCCGCGGTAGCGGCCCGCAGCAATCATTTCGTTGGCGTCGCTGCCGTAGCCCAAATAGAACTCGGTGCCGGGCAGCAAGGTGGTGTTGAAGTTCTCCAAAATGGTCACCACCAGTCGGTTCTGGTTGAGGGTGGCGGGGTCCACATTGCGGGCAAAGGCTTGCAGCGGGTTGGCCGGTAGGCTCCAGCGGTTTTGCGAGTCTTGCAAGAACAGCACCGGCTGCGCTGCCTGTAGCAACCGACCCGGCACCAGCGCGATCACAAACACCTGAAACGGCGGGCGTGGTGTGGTGGCGGGGGTGGTGTTGCGGGCCAGGCCTTCAGCTTGCGGGCGCTGTGAGAAGTCCAAGCTGACCCGAATCGTCAGTGACTGCGCCGTACCACTGGTGGCGGTGGACACGGCTGCTGCAGGCAAGCCACCCGGTGCGGGGATGGTGAAGGCGGTATCGGGCGGCACCGGCGGGGGCGCCACCGCCGACACCCGCCGCACCACGTCGTACTGACTTTGGGCAATCCACAAGTTGCCCGCGTTGTCGATCCACAAGCCGCCCGGGCCGCCCATTTCGGCGTTGAGGGCCGGGCCGTTGTCGCCGCCCAAGCCGTCGATGCCGTTGCTGCCCACCACGGTGCTGATGTTGCCGCCTGGCAAAAACGCGCGGATGCGGTGGTTTTGGTGGTCGCCCAAATAGATGCGGCCGGCACCGTCAATGGCGATGCCCAGCACCGTGTCGGCCAGGGTGGCGGCGGTGGCGGGGCCGTTGTCGCCACCAAAGCCTGCCGCGCCGTTGCCGGCCAGGGTTTCGATGGGCCCGCCGGGCAAAAAGCGGCGAATGCGGCGGTTGGACAAATCAATGAGCACCACCCGGTCCATGGCGTCCACCGCCAATTGAGCGGGGCGGTTCAACAAGGCCGCAGTGGCTGCCGCGCCGTCGCCCCCAAAGGCGTTGGCGCCTGTGCCTGCAATCGTCGTGACAGCGTTGCCCACCAGATCAATGCGCCGCACGCGGTGGTTTTGGGTGTCGCCCACGATCAACCTGCCGCTGCGGTCAAAGGCCAGGCCATTTGGGAAGTTGAACTGTGCGGCGGTGCTGGGCCCATCGGCAAAGCCGGCCACGCCACTGCCCGCCACGGTGGTCACAGCGCCGCTGGCCCGATCTACCCGGCGAATGCGGTGGTTAGTGGGGTCGGCAAAGAAGATGTTGCCCGCCACATCCAGCGCGATTTGCTGGGCGTTTTCGCCGGTGGTGGCCACCAGGCTCATGACGCCGGTGGCGCTGTTGATTCGCAGCAAGCGCGAGTTAAAGCCGTCCATCACCAGCACGTTGCCGTCAGGCTCTACCGCCACCGCGCGCGGTGTGTTGAGCTGCGTGGCCAAGGCCTGGCCACCCACCGCTCCATTGCCGACCACGCCGGTACCCGCAAGGCGTGTGATGGTCTGCGCCTGGGCCGTGCCGAAGCTTAAGCCCAAGGCCAAGCCCACGGCGGCCACAGCACCCGCCCAGCGGCCAACCCGTGCGCCCCACGGTCTGCTATCAATAGCGTAGCTGCTTAGGCCCATTAACAGGGCGCAGCAGGCTGATTTGGCTTGGAACAACATCACAACCCCGGGGTAAATGCAGACACGGGCGACTCTGGGTGAGCGCCGCTTCGCGTGGGTTGTATCAAACTGTGTGGACTACGGGTGTGCTTTTGTTTTGCGATCGTGATGCAGTTGGCGTGGGGCGCCGCGTGCCCTTAGCCCTTGCCTGCGGCTAGCGTGGCCTGCGTGCTCAGGGCTGGACTTTGTAGACGCCCCTAAAACGCCCACTAGCGGCCATTTCAGTGGCGTCGCTGCCGTAGCCCAAATAGAACTCGGTGCCCGGCAACAAGCTGCTGTTGAAGTTCTCCAAAATCGTCACGACCAGCCGGTTTTGGTTGAGGGTGGCCGGGTCCACATTGCGGGCATAGGCCTGCACCGGGTTGGCCACCGGGCCCCAGCGGTTTTGTGAATCCTGCAAGAACAACACCGGCTGCACCACCTGCAGCAAGCGCCCGGGCACCAGGGCCATCAAGTACACCTGAAACGGGGGCCGGGGCGGGGCGGCGGTGGTGGTGGCTGTGGGTGTGCTGGCGCGCCCCGGGGCGCTTTCAAACTGTGGCAGTTGAGAAAAGTCCAGCGTGACGCGGATGGTGAGCGACTCGGTCGTACCGGTGACTGTGGTGGTGACGGCCGCCGGGGGTAGGGCGCCCGGCGCAGGGATGCTGTAGGCCGTATCAGGCGGCACTGGCAGCGCGGCCACGGCGCCCACGCGGCGCACCAAGTTAGACACCGGCTGGGCAATCAGCAAGTTGCCTGCAGCGTCGATCCACAGACCTGCGGGAAAGCCGACCTGCGCGGTGGCGGCCGGGCCGTTGTCGCCACCTGTGCCGTCGGTGCCGTTGCCCGCCACAGTGGTGATGTTGCCGCCGGGGGCGAAGGCGCGCACCCGGTGGTTTTCGTGGTCGCTGATGAAGATGCGGCCCGAGCCGTCAATGGTCAGGCCCAACACACCGTTGGCCAGGGTGGCGGCCAGTGCGGGGCCGTTGTCGCCCGCAAAGCCCGCAGCGCCATTGCCCGCCAAGGTTTCGATGGTGCCGCCTGGCAAAAAGCGGCGAATGCGGCGGTTGCCGCCGTCAATGAACACCACGCGACCCGCAGCGTCCACCGCTAGGTGATGCGGTCGGGTCAGGCGCGCGGCCAACGCAGGCGCGCCGTCGCCTTGAAAGCCTTGACTACCTGCGACGCCCGCCAGCGTGGTCACCGTATTGGCCACCAAGTCAATGCGGCGCACCGTGTGGTTTTGGGTGTCGCCCACGATCAGGCCACCGGCCCGGTCAAAGGCCAGGCCGTTCGGCGTATTGAAGCGGGCGTTGGCCACCGGGCCGTCGGCGGCGCCAGCTTGGCCTATGGCTCCAGCCAGCGTCGTTAACGCGCCGGTGGTGCGATCCACCCGCGCAATGCGGTGGTTGGTGGGGTCGGCAAAGTAGATGTTGCCAACCGCATCCAACGCGATTTGAGAAGGCCCGAGGTTGTTGACCGGGCCGCCCGAGCTGGCCACACCCTGCATAACGCCGGTGGCCGCGATGATCCGGCGCACTTGGCCAGGCTCAAAAAAACCCTGGCTGATGAGGATGTCGCCGTTGGGCTCAACTGCCACCGCAAATGGCCCTTCGACAGCGGAATTGAGGGCTTGCCCGCCATTCACCGCCGCGCCTGCCGCACCGTTGCCCGCAATGCGGGTGATGGTTTGGGCGTGTGCGGGCCCCAGC
Source organism: Comamonadaceae bacterium (assembly GCA_013297985.1). Classification (GTDB taxonomy): domain Bacteria; phylum Pseudomonadota; class Gammaproteobacteria; order Burkholderiales; family Burkholderiaceae_C; genus JAAFIY01. The sequence goes on from JAAFIY010000035.1 coordinate 5,836, forward strand.
GAAAGCGTGAGCGCCGCCGCGCACAGGGCCAGCCCAACTAAAGCGCGCCATGGACGGGGCCGATCTGTATCCCCACTGCTATCAAAGTGAGAGCTGCTTAGGCCCATTGAGCGGGCGCGGTAGCCCGATTTAGCAAACGCAAGCATGGACACCTCGGACACAGAAACACCGTGGCAAGAAAAAAGGGGCAACCATCGGCTGCCCCTTTGTATCAAGCCCACGCCTGCTGTGGCGGGTTTATTTGCACCCTACCGTGTCGCAGTTGGCGCCGCGCGCAGCGCTTACTTGAAACCGACGCGGTCCATCATCTGCTGCACGCGACCCGTGTTGGCGCCCATGGCCGCAGCGCTTACCTGTTCGACTTTGAAGTCAGCCGGGGCCATGGCGGCCAATGCGGCGTTACCCAAACGCACGCCGCGCACCGTGGGCCATTCGTTGTTGCCATCGGCAAAGTAGGCCTGCGCGCTGGGGCTGGCCAGGTATTCCAAGAACTTGGTGGCCGCGTCGATATTTTTGCTGTGCCGCGCGACCGCGCCGCCGGAGATGTTCATGTGCGTGCCGCTGGTGGCTTGGTTGGGAAACACCACGCCAATTTTGTCCATCACTGCCCGGTCTTCGGCGCGGTTGGACCGCATCAGGCGGGCCAAGTAATAGCTGTTGGATACAGCCACGCTGCATTCGCCAGCGGCCACCGCGCGAATCTGATCGGTGTCACCGCCTTTGGGGTCACGCGCCAGGTTGGCCACTACGCCACGCAGCCATTGCTCGGTGGCAGCTTCGCCAGACCGCTGCAGCATCGCGCCCACCAAGCTGAGGTTGTAGGGGTGCGAACCTGATCGAACGCAGATGCTGCCCTTTAATGCCGGGGCGGCGAGTTTTTCGTAGGTGTCGACATCGCTGGCCTTGAGCTTGAGCTTGTCAAAAGCAATCACCCGGGCGCGGGTCGAAAAGCCAAACCAGGCAGTGCCTTCTGCGTTGGGTGCGCTGCGGAACTCGGGCGGGATGGCGTTTTCGAGCAGCGTGGATTTGATGGGGCGAAACAGGCCGTCGGCCTCGCCACGCACCAGGCGGGCGGCGTCCACCAGCAAGATCACATCGGCGGGTGATGCGCTGCCTTCGGTGCGCAGGCGCGCCAAGATGCCTGCGTCGTCGGCGTCCAGACGGTTGATGCGAATGCCCGTGGCTCGGGTGAAGTCGGCGTACAGCGCTTCGTCGGTGCTGTAGTGCCGCGCGGAATACAAGTTAAGCACTTGCTGGGCCTGCGCCGACACGGCAGCGCTGGCCAGGCCAAGCGCTAGCGCGATGGCGCCCAGCAAGCGTTTGGGTGAACCCAGCAGGCGACCGGCGACGGATTGAGGGACGTGCGACATGGTGGTGTGGCGGCTCGTGGCCGAACGGGTTGAAGGTGCGGCCATCTTAAACTAAACAAGAATGATTCGCATTTGATTAACCACACAGAAAACTGCAGAACAGACTGACACACTACGAGGGCCAAACCGCTAGGGCTTCGGGCCGAACGGCGGCTTGTCAGAGCTGATGCAGCGGCGTAGGCACATCCAGCAGCAGGCGCCCCGTGAGCTCCAACGTGCCAGGGCCCACCATCATGTGCTGTGACACCACATGGATGTCGCGCATGCAGCGGGTGATGGGGTGACTGTCGTACACCGCCGTGCCGCCCGCAAGGCGCTGCATGGCGTCCACCACCGCCACCGACTCGGTCACTGCGTGGCTGCAGGCCAAGCGCAAATCGCGCCGCAACGCGACGGGCATGCTGCCGGGTTCAATTTGTGCCGCCAAGCCCTGGGCGGTTTGCCAAGCCGTTTGCGTGACTTGGTGCAGCCAGCCGTGCGCCGAGAGCCAACGGGCATGGGCGCGGGCCACTTCTTCTTGGGTGCGCGGATGTAGCGCCAGCGGGCGGGCGCTGCCTTGCGGCGTCTTGCCCGCGGCCATGGCGATCAACTCATCTTGCGCACGCCGCGCAATCCCTAAGGCGACGGCCGAAATGCCCAGGGCCAACAGACCGAAGGCGCCAAATCGGTACAGCGGATGCTGGGCGGCATCGCCTTGTGGCAAGTCGGTCATCAAGCACACACAACGCGACAGGGGCACAAATGCGCCGCTGACTGAAAAATCATGGCTGCCCGTGCCGCGCAAGCCCATCACCTGCCAGGTGTCGTGCCACTGCACTTGGTCTGCACTGAAGACTGCAGACCACACTTGAGGGGTACCGTCGGTCAGGGTCTCGGGTTTGCCGTCTGCTTTCAACACCAAGCAGCCGCCTGAAATCCACTGCGCGTTGCGGCTGCCCGAGCCCCAGGCCCAGTTGCCATCCACCAGCAGGCCGTCTACGCCGTCTTGCTGCACCCGCCGGGCGGTGCCGCGTGGCGCAAACACGCCTGCGGCGATGGCGCCCGGTGCACCCAACAAGGCCTGAGCTTGAGCAGCCGGCATATACGCGCTGAGCAGCGCCGAAGTGCTGCCGATAAAGCAGCACCAGGCCGCACTGGCTTGGCGCTCAGCCAGCGTTTGCACCACATCTAAATAAACATTGGGCGGCACTTGGTGGCCACCTACCGCAGCAGGGCTTAGCAGCTTGTACAGCCCCAGCTGCGCCAGCGATTGGGCGACTTCATTGGGCAGCTGCCGCTGCGCCTCAATTTGCGCGTCTGCCGCCTCGGCGATTTGTGCAGCCAAGCGCGCCTGATGGGCCCAGTCGATGGAGGGTGCCACGCCGAGTTGAGCCGTCAGTGGTGCGTTCATGCGATCAGCCCCTTGTAGCCCATGTAGCCCGCCAGCAGGTACAACACGCCGGCAAAAACGCGCTTGAGTTGCTTCACCGGCATTTGGTGCGCCACCCGGGCGCCCAAAGGCGCAGTCAATACGCTGCAGGTAGCAATCACCACCAGCGCGGGCACCCAGACGTAGCCCACGGATCCACTGGGCAAGCCGGTGACGCCTTGGCCACCCAGGACGTAGCCCACGGTGTTGGCCAAGGCAATCGGAAATCCCAGCGCGGCGGAGGTGGCCACCGCTTGGTGTATGGGCACATTGCACCAGGCCATGTAGGGCACGCTGGCAAAGCCGCCGCCTGCGCCCACGAGGCCTGACAAGAAACCGATGGTGCCGCCCGCGACGACCTGGCCACCGCGGCCAGGCATCTGGCGGCTGGGTTTGGGCTTGCGATCCAGCAGCATTTGAGTGGCCGAAAACGCCACGAATACCGCAAACACCAGGGCCAGCACATCGCCCTTGATGAGGGCAAAGACGCCCAGGCTGGCCACCGCAGCGCCCAACACAATGCCCGGCGACAGGCCGCGCACCAGGTCCCAACGCACGGTGCCTTTTTGGTGGTGTGCCCGCACGCTGCTCACAGCGGTAAACACGATGGACGCCATCGAGGTGGCGATGGCTGTTTTCACCGCCAGATCGGGCGCCACGCCTGCTTTGGTGCCTAAAAAAGTCAACACCGGCACCATCACCATGCCGCCCCCGATGCCCAGCAGGCCCGCCAAAAACCCGGTGCACAAGCCCAGGGCGATCAGTTCGGCAATCACGGTGGGGGTCAGGCCCATGGGGTGTCTCTTTGGGTGCGGTTCTGGTGGGCTGCCCGGCGTCGGTCAGAAGGCCACGCACCGGCGCACGTGGCACGGAAGAAGGTGTCTGCGACAACCACCTAGCCCGCAGCCTGAACGCTGGGGTTCAGGTGGGCGAAGTCAGCCCGGCTTCGGGTTCATCTGACGCGAGATGCTCACGCCCGCCGGGAATGTTCCAAGCCCTCACTCTTTCGAGTATTGGTTCAAGGACATGTAAGGCCAAACGGCATCGCAGACTCTTGGATTATGGCCCGCTCAGTCTGATGATTCACGAGCCGTCGCAGGCTCAACTGAAGTGAGAGCGACTAGAGCAGTTGCCCGTCGTCCAATGCGCGATCAAGCCGTTGCACCAGCGTGGCCACGCGTTGGCTTTGCGAGCGATCGGCCTCAAGCGCGCCGCTCGGCTGCGGCGCGGCGCCATCAAAGGCAATATTCAACGCAGCCAACACCGCAATGCGGTCGCGTGCCTTGAGCTTGCCGCCATTGCGGATGCGCACCATGGCTTGGTCAACCTGCGCTACCGCGTCTAGCAGGCGCTGCTCGGCGCCCTCTGGCAGCGCCAGCAGGTAGCTCTGGCCCATGATCTGCACTTCCACTTGGCGGCTCAAGGCATGGACTCCGTTGGGCTTGGGCTGGGCATCACGGCGCGGGCGTGTCGGCTGCGTTCGACGCTGGCTGCACTTCGGGCAAGCGCTGCAGCAAGGCGTCTACACGGGCCCGTGCGGCCTGCAAACGGCTAAGCAGCGAATCGCGTTCGCGGGTGAGCCCATCGACTTGTTGCTGCAGGAGGGCGTTGGTGCGCTGCAGCTCTTCGTGGCGCAGCAGCAGCCGATCCACCCGGCTGAGCAGGGGCTCCAGATCCAAGCTTGCAGCGGGGTCAGGCGGTAACGCGTCCATCCACATCATTGTAGAAGTGGCCCCTTCTACAATCAGCCCCGTTGGTGCCCGCAGTGTGGTTCACACGCTGCAGTTAAACGGGAAGCAGAGGCGTTTGGTGCGTTGACTCGCATTGGGCGTTGGCTGCGCTGCCCCCGCAACGGTTCAACAACCGGCTGAACTCGCCTAGCGGCGATCCACTCAGCCCATCGGTGCAATTTGCCACTGGCCCCGCTCACTGCGGTCTGGGAAGGCGCACCGATGCACCCGGTTGTCAGCCCGGATACCGGCCAACAGCGGCGACAGTGCCTGCGCCCAAGCTCCTTGAGTTTGGCTCGGCGCCGTCGGATGGGTCCAAAGCTTGGCGGGGATGCCGGCACCGGATGCTCTTGTTGGATTTTTCCTATGTTCGCTTCAGTCATCGGCGCAGCCACTGCGTCTCGTTGGGCCGTTCGGCCGTTGGTGTTGGCATTGGGTGCAGCTTGTGCCCTGGCCGCCCCGAGTCTTGGGGCCCAGACAAGCACTGGCGTGCCACCGGGGCCCACGCCCAACACGCCCATTGGTGCTCAGACCGGTACGGTCTTTGATCGCAACCTGGCCGATACGGTGGTCACCGCCACCCGCGCGCCCATCGGCGCGGACGCGGTGGTAAGTGACATCACCGTGATTCGGCGCGAGCGCATCGAGGCTGCGGGTGTGCGCACCTTGGCAGAGCTTTTGGCGCGCGAGGCGGGCTTGCAGATGTCGGCCAATGGCGGGCCTGGCACGGTGTCTAGCGTATTCATCCGGGGCACAGAAGCGCGCCACACGCTGTTGTTGATTGATGGGGTGCCCTACGGCTCGGCCACGGTCGGCACGCCCGTGTGGGACACCTTGCCCTTGGATGCCATTGAGCGCATTGAAGTGCTCAAGGGCCCGGCCTCGTCGCTTTACGGCAGCGAAGCGGTGGGCGGTGTGGTGCAAGTGTTCACCCGGCGCGGCGGTGCGGCGGCGCCCACCTACGCCACGCTGGGCCTGGGCAGCGTCGGCCGCGCTCAGGTGGGCGTAGGTACTGGGGGCGGAGATCACGCGCTGGGTTGGGCGCTCGGCGCGGGTAAGCGGCGGGAATCGGGCTTGTCAGCCACCAACCCGCGCGTGCCCTTCGGTAACCACAACCCAGATCGCGACGCCTATGAACAAAGCAGCCTGCACGGCGCCGCGCATGCCCAGTTGCACGCCGATTGGCGCGCTCAGGCTTCGTTGCTGCTGACCGATGGGGTTAGCCACTATGACGACGGCCCGGGCAACCGTGACACCCGCTCGGCGGTGCGCTCGATGCTGGCGCAGGCCACGCTCAATGGCCGCTTGGCGACCGACTGGCTGACTCAGCTCAAGCTGGGCCAAAGCCGCGACACCACCAATACCTTGGTGGCCAATTTCCCGGGGGCTTTCACCACCAGCCAGACCATTTTGGGTTGGCAAAACACGGTGGCCACGGGCGCCGGTACCGTGGTCGCCGGGCTTGAGCATCGCCTGCAAGAGGTTGACAGCAGCACCACGCGCTTTGTGGTGCAACGCAGGCATATCAACGCAGCCTATCTGGGCCTGAACGGCCAGAGCGGCGACTGGACTTGGCAGGCCAGTGCGCGGCACGACCGCAATTCGCAGTTTGGATCGGCCAGCACAGGCGGCTTGGGCCTGGGGTATGCCCTTAGTCCGCAGTGGCGTTTGCAGGCGTCGCACGGCACCAGTTTTGTGGCGCCGTCGTTTAACCAGCTGTATTTCCCCAACTTCGGCAACCCGGCGCTGCAGCCTGAGCGGGGCCGCAATTCAGAGGTGGGGGTGGTGTTTAAGCAGCAGGCGCATGAGCTCAAGCTGCTGCGCTTTGAACAACGCATTCGCGGCTATATCACCAACACCACCACGCCCACCAACATCCCGCGCAGCGAAATCGACGGCTGGACATTGGCCTACAGCGGCAGCGGCGGCAACTGGGCGTGGCGCGCCAGTGCCGACAGCCTAGACCCGCGCAACGCACTCAACAACCGGCTGCTGCCCCGGCGCGCCAAAACCCAGCTCAACGCGGCGGTGGACCATGCGGTGGGTGCGTGGCGTTACGGCGCGTCGCTGCTGCACGTGGGTGATCGCTTTGATGACACCAACAACACCCGGCGTTTGGCCGCCTTCACCACGGTGGACCTTAGTGCCAGTGTGCAGTTGGCGCCCGAATGGCGTTTGCAAATGGCGCTGGCCAATCTGACCGATCGCATCTACGAAACCGCTTGGGGCTACAACCAGCCCCGCCGCAGCGTATGGCTGCAACTGCGCTGGCAGCCCAGCGCCGCCAATCGCAGCCCCACATGAATGCCACCAGCCTCGGTCCGCAGCGCATCGTGTGCCTGACCGAAGAGGGCACTGAATGGCTGTACTTGTTGGGGCAAGACAGCCGTTTGGTGGGTATTTCGGGCTACACCGTGCGACCGCGCCGGGCACGGGCTGAAAAGCCCAAAGTCAGTGCCTTCTTGAGCGCCAAGATCGATCAGATCGTGGCCCTCAAACCCGATTGGGTGATTGGTTTTTCAGACCTGCAGGCTGATATTGCGCAAGCCTTGATCAAGGCGGGCCTGAACGTCACCGTGTTCAACCAGCGCAGCGTGGCCGAGATCTTTGAGGTGCTGGCCCATATTGGCGCTGTAGTGGGTGAGGCTGAGGCATCCAATCGGCTGCTTACGCAGTATTTACAGGCGCATGATGCTATAAAAAAAGAAGCAAACACGCTGCCCCGGCGGCCCCGCATTTACTTTGAAGAGTGGGACGAACCCCCCATCAGCGCCATTCGCTGGGTGAGCGAGTTGCTCACATTGGCTGGTGGAGACGATTGCTTTGCCGAGCTATCGCTACAGGCCATGGGGCGTGACCGCATCATCGCTGACCCACTGGAGATCGTGCGGCGTCAACCCGACATCATTGTGGGCTCATGGTGCGGCAAGAAGTTTCGCCCTGAGAAGGTCGCTGCCCGGCCCGGTTGGGCCGACGTGCCCGCCGTGCGCAACGGCCAGATTTTTGAAATCAAATCAGCCGACATCTTGCAGCCGGGCCCGGCGGCACTCACAGATGGCGTGGCGCAGCTGCACCGCATCGTGATGGATTGGTCGCGTTTGCATGGTCACCCATCAGCCTGACGGCACGGCGCCCCGGGGCCGCGCCGTGATGGTGCTGGGCTGCACCAGTGGTGCGGGCAAAAGCTGGATCGCCACCGCGTTGTGCCGCTGGGCAGCCCGTCAAGGCTTGCGGGTGGCGCCCTTCAAGGCGCAGAACATGAGCAACAACGCCCGCGTGGTGCCCACTGCCGACGGTCACTGGGGTGAGATTGGCAGCGCACAGTATTTCCAGGCTCTGGCCGCAGGCGTGGCGCCTGCCGTGCAGCACAACCCACTGTTACTCAAACCCGAAGCCGACACCCGCAGCCAAGTGGTCTGGATGGGCCAGGTGGACCCCGCCTTGTCGGCGCTGCCTTGGGCGCAACGCGCTCAACCCATGCGCGATCTCATCTGGCCGCAAATGCGCGACACGCTGCAAAGCCTGCGCGCTCAGCATGACTTGGTGGTGATCGAAGGGGCGGGCTCACCGGCTGAGATCAATTTGATGGACACCGATTTCGTCAACCTGCGGGTGGCGCGTGCGGCTCAGGCGCGGTGTATCTTGGCGGTGGATATTGATCGGGGCGGCGCGTTTGCCCATCTGTACGGCACCTGGGCCTTGATTCCCGAGGCCGATCGGGCGCTGCTCGCGGGCTTTGTGCTCAACCGCTTTCGGGGTGATGCGAGCTTGTTGCATCCGGGCCCTGAGCAGTTGCAGCAGCTCACTGGCGTGCCCACCCTGGCGGTGCTACCCATGCTGCGCGGCCATGGGTTGCCTGAAGAAGACGGCGCCTGGCTTGATGCGCCTGCCCCGGTGGGGGCGGCGGGGCGCTCGGTGCCCACGGTGGTGGTGTTGGCTTACCCGCGCATCAGCAACCTCGATGAATTCACCCTGCTGGCTCAGCACAGCGGCTGTCGCATGCGCTGGGCACGCTGCGCAGCAGACTGCGTCGGTGCTGATTGGCTGGTGCTGCCGGGTAGCAAGCACAGCTTGGCTGATTTGGCCTGGATGCGCCAGCATGGGCTGGATGCGGCGGTGGCACAGCACGCTGAGGCGGGCCGACCGGTACTGGGCATTTGCGGCGGCTTGCAAATGCTGGGTGAGGCCATCGTGGACCCCGACGGCCTAGAGGGCGGCAGCGGCGATGCAGCCGATGCGCCGCACCTTCACGACGCGCCAGGCCTGGGCCTTTTGATGTTGGTCACGCGCTTTACAGCGCCCAAAACCGTACGGCCATGCAACGGGGTGTTTGGGGCGGTGCCCACAGGCCCGTTCGCCGGCCTGCAGGGGGTGGCCGCGCATGGGTATGAGATTCATCTGGGCCAAACTGTGCCCCATGCCGATGCGGCAGTGGCTGACGCTGCGCTGCCTGTGCTTTGGGGACAAGCCGGTCAGCCCTTGGGCTGGTGCCACCCCAAAGGCCACGTGATGGGCCTGTACGCCCACGGCTTGCTGGAAGACCCACAGCTGCTGCATGCCCTGTGGCCCACGCGCGCCGGTGTGGCCAGCGCGGGCTATGAGCAGGTGTTTGATCGGCTGGCCGATCACCTCAACGCGCACTTCACCCCCGGCAGTCTGCAAGCGCTATGTGGGCTGGATTGAAGTCACCCCGCTGTGCAGGTCGGCTTTGCCAACCAACTACCCAACAAATGACCCATTCCATCTTGGCTGAACTTCCCGCGCTGGCACCGTGGCACACCGCTGAACGCGCCCAAGCTTTGCAGGCGCGCCTAAACGCGCTCACCAAGCCACTGGGTGCGCTGGGCCGCCTGGAGGCGCTGGCTTTGCGGCTGGGGCAAATCTTGGGCACCGACGCCCCGCAATTGCGGCACCCTCAGGTGCTGGTGTGCGCAGCCGACCACGGGGTGGCGGCGGCGGGTGTGTCGGCCTACCCAAGCGCCGTCACCGCCCAGATGGTGCTGAACTTTTTGGCAGGCGGGGCGGCGGTGAGCGTGCTGGCGCGCCAACACGCCCTGGCGCTGAACGTGGTGGACTGCGGCGTGGCGCACGACTTTGCGCCACATGCGCAATTAATAGTGGCCAAAACCACCCGTGGCAGCGCCAACCCTTTGCATGATTTGGCGCTGACTGCGCAGCAGCGCGACGCAGCCTTGCGCGCCGGTCAGCGCATCGTGCAGGGCCTGCCAGGTAACGCGGTCTTACTGGGCGAAATGGGCATTGGCAACACGTCGGTCGCGGCGCTCTTGCTGGCCAGATTGGGGCAACTCGATATCGCCGACTGCGTGGGCAGCGGCACAGGCTTGGACGCGGCGGGCGTGGCGCACAAAACGGCCGTGTTGGGGGCTGTGCTGCAGCGCCACCCCGCGCAAGCCCAGGCCACTGTGGCCGAGCAGGCCTTGGCCGCTCTAAGCGCTTTTGGTGGCGCCGAGATCGCCACCTTGGCAGGCGCTGCGCTGCAAGCCGCCAGCCAGCGCCGCGTGGTGGTGGTTGACGGCTTTATTGCCAGCGCGGCTGTGCTGGTGGCGGCCTGCCTGAATCCTGCCGTGCTGCAGGCCTGCGTGTTTGCGCACCAATCGGCGGAGCGCGGCCATGCGCTGATGCTGCAAGCCATTGAGCGCATCGGGGGCGACATGCCTGGTGTGGATACCCGGCCATTGCTGGCTCTGGATTTGCGCTTGGGTGAAGGCTCTGGCGCGGCGCTGGCGTGGCCGCTGCTGCAATCGGCTTGCACCCTGTTGGCTGAAATGGCCACGTTTGCAGGCGCTGGGGTGTCGGAACGCCTCGCTAGTTAAAACAAACCGCTCTGTCGAGGGTTCTCCGCAACCTGTCGGAGCCCAGTACCTGATGCGCTTGCTGCTGGACGGCAGCGACGCCAGCCAACAATCAGCGGATCCTGCGCGGCGCACGGTGCGCTGTCAGAGCGCGCGCTAGGCCTGCCGCGCCGAAGTCAGACGCGGGCCGGGCTGAGGTGGGCGGCCAACGCAGCTGCGGCCACCGGGCGGCCCAGCAAGTAGCCCTGAGCTTGATCGCAGCCCAGCGCTTTGAGATGTTCAAACTGGGCTTCTGTTTCCACGCCTTCAGCCACCGCAATCAGGCCCAGGCTGTGCGCCAGCGCCACCACGGCCTGGGCAATGGAGGCGTCATCGCCGTCGTGGGGCAGCCCGTCAATAAAGGTGCGGTCAATCTTGACGGCATAGGCGGGCACTTGCTTAAGGTAAGCCAGTGACGAATACCCAGTGCCAAAGTCATCAATTGAAATCCGAATGCCCATGGCGTCCATTTGATGCAGCACCCGACTGGCTTGGGGTGGGTCGGCCATTAGGGCGCTTTCGGTCAGTTCAATTTCAAGGTCTGAGGGCGCCAAGCCGTATTGGTTGAGGGCGTCTTGCAAGTCGGTGAGCAAGGTGTCGCTGGCAAATTGCCGCGCTGACAGGTTGACGGCCACTGCGGGCGGATTCAAGCCTGCCGCGCGCCACTCGCTGATTTGCCGACACGCCGCCTGCATCACCCAACGGCCCAGCGGCACGATCAGGCCGCGTTCTTCTGCCACGGGAATGAACTCATTGGGCGGCACCAAGCCCCGGGTGGGATGAATCCAGCGCACCAGGGCCTCCATCCCCGCCAAGCGGCGCTGACTGACATCAAACTTGGGCTGGTAGTGCAGCACCAGTTCATTGCGGGTCAGCGCCAGGCGCAAAGCGGCCTCGACTTCAAACTGGCGCATGACCAAGTCGGCCAAGTCGGCGCTATAGAACTGGACGTTGTTCTTGCCCTTGTCCTTGGCCAAATACATGGCAGCGTCGGCGTGCTTGAGCAAGGTGGCCGCGTCTTGGCCGTGTGCGGGGTAGGCGGCCACGCCGACGCTGCCGGTGACGGTGAACACCGATTGCTCAATCGCCACCGGTTCACCCAGCGCAGCCAACAGTTTGTGTGCGGTGGCCCACAGGTTAGATGTGCCCATGTCGCCTTCGAGCAGCACCACAAACTCATCACCGCCCAAGCGGGCCACCAAATCCGTTTGGCGCACGCCGGTGCTCAGGCGCCGCGCCATGTGCTTGAGCAAGGTGTCGCCTGCCGCATGGCCGAGCGTGTCGTTGACGGTCTTGAACCGGTCCAGGTCAATGAACAGCACTGCAAAGCCTGATTGGAGCCGCGCGGCGCGGGCAATAGCGCGCTCAAGTTCTTCCATGAACATGTGGCGATTAGCCAAGCCAGTCACGCTGTCAAAGCGCGCCAGCTCTTGCACCTTCTGTTCGGCCAGCGTGGCCTGGGTGACATCGCTGCCCACACCCCGGTAGCCGCAGAATTTGCCCGCACCGTCAAACACCGGCTCACCGCTGATGCGCACATAGCGCTTGGTACCGTCGGCTCGTGTGTAGCAGTAGCTGAAGTTGCGAAAAGCTTCGTGCTTGGCCAGCGTGGCCTGGAAGGCCGACAACTCGGCTTCAGGCGCGCTAAAGGCGCCACCCCATTCGCGGCGCTTGCCCAAGACCGTGCCCGCATCGACCCCGGTGGTGGCGGCCACATCGGTCATGTAGGTAAAGCGCAGTTCTTCGTCTTGCTCCCAAATCCAGTCGGCTGAGAGCGACACCAAGCTTTGCAGTCGGCCTTCGCTCAAGCTCAGGGCGTCGGTGCGTTCGTGCACCCGCTGTTCGAGCTGGTCGCGTTCGGCCCGCAGGGTGGCGTAAAGCTCGGTCATTTCGTCGGACGCCAAATCTTGCGAGCGTTCGAGCAAGTAGCGCTCTTGGTCGTGCTCTTCATAGGCACGGCTCACGCGCTGCAGCAGCTCCCGCCACGCCGAAGGGGTGGGGCTGTCGGCCTCTTCAGACAGGCCCAAGCGCTTGAGCTGGCGCTTGAGCAGCGGATGCAAAGACATCGTCAGGCTTCGCTGAGGGTGGTGACGGTCATGGTTTGGTTGTGCAACTCGCTGGGCGTGCCCGAAGCGGCTGGGCAAATCTCACCATAGGAATAAAAACCCACATGCACTGCGTTGCCGGGCGCGCTGTGCAGCACGGTTTCGACTTCTTCTTCGGTGCGCTCACCCAGCACCAAGCGACGGCCCACGCAGCTCACTGAAATGACCAGGGTTGGGTCGGCGCTGGTGTGGGCTTCGATGGCTTGTCGGGCGGCGTGGCCCGCGCTTTCAATGAGCTTGTCGGTGTTGGCGCGCATCAAGCGCGCGATGCGGCCTTGCGGCACATCGCCCGCAAAGGTGAGTGAGTTTTGGGCTTCGTCAATGCCCAAGATGGTGCGAACCAGCTTGTCTTGGCCCGTGCCTTCGCGGCGCACCGACAGCGGAAACAACAGTGCGGTGCCAGGCAGGCCGTCGGCGCGGTCACCCAAGTAGGTTCGGTACAGGTCAAGTGCCGGTTTGCCGTCCAGCTCGTACAGCACATTGCCCTCAGAGCGGGTAATCAGGCGCTCAGGCCCGAAGTCGGCCCAGCCGCCTTCGCAGCCATGGCCAATGCGCACATGCTCGCCATAAAAGCCGACTGCGCAGACTTGGTTGGATACCGCTTGGCCTTGGTGCAAGGTCCAGGTCTGGCCAAAGCGATCCCCATCACCCGCTAGGCCGCCAGTGATGGACACACCCGCCGGTAAATGGCGCGCCAGGCCGTCGACCAGCGGTGTGCCGTTGACGTTCAAACCGTCAGACAACACGAACACGGCTTTCAATTCGCCGTCGGCCAATTGCTCGGCCAGCTGCGCACCAGCCTGAAACGAGTCTGCCGCACCCGCCACGCTGGCGTGCGCCAGCCGCAAGCGAGAGCGTTCAAACCGAGCAATCGCCACGCTGATGCTGGCGTCTTGCACCAGGGTGCCTGCGATTTCGCCCGAGGTGGAACAACCCATCACCACCGACTGGGCAAAAGCCGCCGAGAGCGCAGACAGGGGGGCGGGGTCTTTGATGAACTCCGGCGCGGCAAACACCAGCACCAAGGTGTTGGGGTTGTCCAGGTGCGCCGGAAAAGCGGCGTTCCAGCCCACATCGCAGCGAAAGCTCAGGGTCTGAAGAATCATGAGAATCTCCTGCGTGATGGCGGCTTGGTCTAGCGGCAAATCCGCACAGCAAGCACGCTACGCGACGCATTGCACGCATGACAAGTGTGCCCGCTGGGCTTGGGTTTTGCAGGTCGGGCCGGTGGCATTAGGGCGCTGCGGTCTTGGGCTTGAAACCGCAACAGGCGCTGACGGTGCACTGCCAGCAACGCGGCTTGCGCGCCACGCACACATAGCGGCCGTGCAAGATCAGCCAGTGGTGAGCGTCGACCAAGAACTCGGCCGGGATTCGCCTGATCAGGCCACGCTCGACGGCTTCGGGGTTGCGGCCCGGCGCCAGCCCGGTGCGGTTACCCAGGCGAAAAATATGGGTATCGACCGCCATCGTGGGCTCGCCAAAGGCCACGTTCAGCACCACATTGGCGGTTTTTCGGCCCACGCCGGGCAGGGCTTGTAGCGCCTCGCGCTGGCGGGGTACTTGCCCGCCATGCTGGTCCAACAAGATCTGGCAGGTGGCCAACAGGTGGCGCGCCTTGCTGCGGTACAGGCCAATGGTTTTGATGTGCGCTTCAATACCCTCCAATCCCAGCGCCAGCATGGCCTGCGGGGTATGCGCCACGGCAAACAAGCGCCGGGTGGCGCGGTTCACGCCGACGTCCGTGGCTTGGGCTGACAGCAGCACTGCCGTGAGCAGTTCAAACACACTGCTGTATTCCAGCTCCGTCTGCGGCTGCGGATTGGCCGCGCGCAAGGTGGTAAAAAAGGTTTGGATTTGTTGAGGCGTCATCTTGCAAATAGATCACATCACCGTAGCCTGCGCCAGCTTGGCACAGGGCCAAGCGTACGCGGCTGAGCACTGGGGCGTGCAGGTGCCCCCAGGTGGCCAGCATCCGCTGATGGGCACCCACAACTTGCTCACTCGGGTGGGTCAGGGGGTGTTTCTGGAGCTGATTGCCATTGACCCTACAGCACCACCGCCTGCGCGGGCCCGCTGGTTTGAACTGGATTGGCCCACCACTCAAGAGCGCTTGGCCCAAGGCCCTTTCTTGGCCGGTTGGGTGGCGCGCACCGAAGGCTTGGCGGGGCTGCTGCAAAGCGACGTGGGCCAACAGCTCGACACCGGCCCAGCGCTTGCCGCCCAGCGCGGTGATCTGCGCTGGCACATCACGGTGCCTGTCGATGGCCACCATCCCCACGGTGGGCTGTTGCCCACGCTGATTGAGTGGGGTCCAGATGCGGGTGTGCCTGGTAGCCGTATGGCCGAATGCGGCTTGCAACTGGTGGCCTTGGAACTGCATGACCCACAGGCGGCCCATTGGCGGGCGCTGTGTGGGCAAGCCGGGTGGCGCCCTGATGCTGCCAGCGCCGACAACGCCTGTGTGCAGTGGGTGCACAGCGCCCAGCGCGCGCTGGTGCTGCGCCTGCAAACGCCGCGCGGCCCCATGCAGATGCGCCGCGATTTGGCCTGAAGCGCCCCATGCTGGTCCACCAATGGCGCTTGCTGATGGTTGCGCTGCAGTTTCTTACCCGCGTGCCGGTGCGCCTGCCCGGTGTGCAGCCCCATGGGGCGCTGCCTTTTGACCCACGCTGGCTGAACGATTGCACCCGCTACTTTGGTGTCGCAGGCTTGGGCGTTGGTGCCAGCAGCGCGGCGGTGTTACTGGCCGCGCTGCAGATCTGGCCGCAGCTACCCACGCTGGCGGCGGCGCTGGCGGTGGCGTGGACGGTGTGGTTGACCGGCGCCTTTCACGAAGACGGCCTGGCCGACACCTTTGACGCGCTGGGCGGCGCAGTCAGCCGTGAACGCGCCTTGGCCATCATGAAAGACAGCCGCATTGGCACCTACGGCGGCTGTGCTTTGGTGATCAGCCTGGGGTTGAGGGTGCTGGCGCTGGCGGCTTGTATCGGGCCCACGCCAACGCCCCAGGCTGCGGCCTACGCCGCGCTGGCCCTGGTGCTGGCCCACGGCGCAGGGCGCTGCGCGGCAGTGGCGGTGATGGCGCTCTTGCCCTACGCAGGCGACGCCGAACACGCTCGCGCCAAACCCCTGGCCACGCAGGTGCGGGCGGCGCTGGCGTGGCAGTGTGCGGGTGCGACGTTGATCGCCTTTGCTATTATTTTAATAGCTGCTTTGGGCGTATTGGCGGGCGGAATCGGCCATTTTCTTTGGATGTCTGCCGTAGCCGCAGCGCTGGCTGCGCTGCTGGCGTTGATCACGGTGGGCCTGATGCGCCGGTGGCTGCGTCAGCGCTTGGGCGGCTACACCGGTGACACCCTGGGCGCCACCGAGCAGATCACCGAAATGGCGGTGCTCTTAGCCCTGGCCGCGCTGGTGGCGCATTGGCCTTGATGCAACCCCCCGGCATCCAAGTCTGGCGCCACCCGCGCCCGGTACAGGCGGCGATTGCAGGGCGCTGCATTGGCCACACCGATGTGCCGGTGCCCGCGCGGCGGGCCAAGCGGCTGGCCCGGCGCATTCAGGCGGCGCAGCGGCGCCTGGGTGGGCCGAAGGTGGTGGTGACGTCGGACCTGCAGCGCGCCCACGCCGTGGGCCGCTGGCTGCGCCGTTGGGGTTGGCGCCACGGGGTGGATGTGCAGTTGCGAGAAGCTCATTTTGGCCGCTGGGATGGCCGCCCCTGGGCCGATGTGCCACAGGCGGATATCGACGCCTGGGTGGCCGACTTTGCCCACTACGCGCCGGGCGGCGGCGAGGCTTTGGCTGCTCTGCTGCACCGTGCCACAAATTGGGTAGCGCCTGTGCACGGCGCTGCGGTGGTGGGCCACGCGGGCTGGATGCTGGCGCGCCGCTGGGGGCAAACGCACCCGGGCTCCTGGCCCACGGCGGCGCAGTGGCCTGCCGCGCCTGGCTACGGTCAAGCGTGGGGCCTGTAAGGCTTCATCCGCGCCACAATGCCGGGCATGGACACACCCGCTTTCAACACCCCATTTGCCTCGCGCTTGGATCACGTCGAAACCTCGGCCATCCGCGAGCTCTTCAAGCTGCTGGGCAAGCCCGGCATCATCAGTTTTGCAGGCGGCTTTCCGGACGCCGCGCTGTTTGATGTGGCGGGCATTCAAGCTGCGGCCAACGCTGCGCTGGCCGCCGACCCGGGTGCAGCGCTTCAATACGGCGCCACCGAAGGCTTTAACCCGCTGCGCGAACAACTTGCCCGATTTATGCAGGCCAAGGGCGTGGCTGGGTTGACGGCCGAAGAACTCATCGTTACCACCGGCAGCCAGCAGGCGCTGGACTTGGTGGGCAAAACGCTGATTTCGCCCGGCGACAAAGTCATCGTCGAAGGCCCCACCTTCTTGGCCACCATCCAGGCCTTTCGGCTGTATGGCGCGCAGTTGATTGCCGCGCCGGTGGACGCTGGGGGCTGCAATGTGGATGCGCTTGAAGAGCTGATTGCCCAGCACCAGCCCAAGTTTGTCTACGTCATCCCCACTTTTGGCAACCCCAGCGGCGCTTTGATGCCCATTGAGCGGCGGCGCCAACTGCTTCAATTGGCGGTGCGCACCCGCACCTTGATCGTGGAAGACGACCCGTATGGCGACTTGTACTTCGCCGCCGAGCCACCGCCGTCTTTGCTGGCCTTGGCCGCCGAAGTGCCCGGTGCGCGCCAAGTGCTGGCGCACTGCGGCAGCTTGAGCAAAGTGCTCAGCCCGGGCTTGCGGGTGGGCTGGATGGTGGCGCCACCGGCGCTGCTGGGCAAAGCCACCATGTGCAAACAGTTCAGTGACGCGCACACCAGCACCTTTGCGCAAGCGACCGCCGCGCAGTACCTGGCAGCGGGCGGCATGGGCCCGGCGCTGCAGCGGGTGCGTCCGGTGTATGCGCAGCGGGCGGCGGTGATGGGTGCGGCGCTTAAGCGCGAACTGGGCGACGCGATTGAATTTGTGGCGCCCCAAGGTGGCCTGTTCATTTGGGCGCGGCTGACCGGCGCGGGCGGCGCCCTGGCCGACGGTGCCGCGCTGGCCAAGCGGGCCATTGACGCAGGCGTGGCCTTTGTGCCGGGCGCGCCCTTTTACTGCGCCAACCCAGACCCCGCCACCCTGCGCCTGAGCTTTGCCACCGTGGCCACCGACAAGATCGAAGAAGGCGTGACGCGGCTGAGCCGTGCCCTGCGTGGCGCTTAAGCCCGTGCTCAGCTGCTCATAAACAAATATCGCCACACCGCCCTATTTGATTGCCTAAGCAGCTACAAAATAAATAGCAATCGGCTTGTGCGATCTTCGCCACGCTATCCGCAGTGACCCCGTACAACCCATTCGCCTTCATCGTCACCCACCCGTGGGCGTATCCGGTGCTGGAGGTGGCCCACATCTTGGGCATTGCGCTGTTGGTGGGCAACTTGGTGGCGCTGGAGGCCCGCGTGTGGGGTGCCGCCCGCGCCCTGGACGTGCAGGTTCTGGCGCGCTTGTCGCTGACGCTGGCGGTGCTGGGCTTTGGGCTGGCGGCTTTCACTGGCTCGCTGATGTTTGCCAGCCAGCCCTGGGAGTTGCTGGCCAATCGGGCGTTCTTGGTTAAGCTGGGTTTGATCACCCTGGCCGCTTGCAATGCGGCGTGGTTTCACACCCGGGGCTCATTGGCGCGGTGTGACGGCATCGCCCGTGCGCTGATGGTGGTGTCCACCCTGCTGTGGCTGGGCGTGATGGGCGCTGGCCGCTGGATCGCCTATGTGTAGCGGCCTGTGCTAAGGAGTTCTCTGTGCCCCAAGCTGCTGATGTTGAAAAAAGCTGGCTGTTTGCGCCTCAAGCCAGCCGCGCCCACAACGGGCTCGCCATGGTGTTTGATTTAGAAGGCTTTTCGGACTTCTTTAACCAGGCCGATGTGCACGAGTACATCGCCACCTACCTCAACCATGTGTTTTGGGCGGTGTCTACCTGCATCCAAGGCGGCCATGCCTATTGGAGCGGCAGTGCCGACGCTTATCGGCCGCTGAACCTGCCCAACCCCACCGCCAAATTCATGGGCGACGGCGCCTTGCTGGTGTGGAACGAAACCGATGCTTCGGGCGACTTTGACCGCGCCGAATTCATGTTCTTGGCCAACCGCTTGTGGACGCTCAAGTCCAACTTCGACAAGGTCAACACGGCCTGTTTGGACAAGGTGCCAGTGGCCGATTTGCCGCCGCGCATTCGTTTTGGCTTGGCGCGCGGCTCCATCTATGAACTGCACAGCGCGGGCGGACGGGTGGAGCATGTGGGCTTTTGCATCAACCTCGCCAGCCGCTTGCAAACCTATTGCCGCCACCTCGGCTTTATTGCGTCGGCCCGCATTGGCTTGGCGGGTGAGGCGCTGGGCGAACACGGTTATTGCAAGGTCATCGCCAAGCGCATTCCGGGGTTTCCGAAAGAGGTCGTCATCGTCGACCGGCGCGAGTTGGAACAGCTAGACGCCGATGTGCGCGCCCAGTTGTTTGATGACATCGGGCCCATCAACCCAGCACCGGCACCTGGGTCCCCAACCGCACCGCCCGCAGCGCCATAGCAAGGCGCTGGCACAGCCCCAGCAGCCACACGGGCTTGTGTTTTGCGTGGATAGTGGTCTCTTCAGCACCCGCCCGCATCTTGAAGGAATTCGCCATGCCCTGTACCCGCCGCCAGATGGTGTTGACGAGCCTGCCCGGCTTGGCCGCCGTGGCCCTGTGGCCGCAAGCAGCCCAAGCCCACCATGGCTGGAGCAGCTTTGACCTGAACCGCCCCATCTACCTGCAAGGCACCGCCGCCAATGTGCGCTGGGTCAACCCGCATGCCGAACTGGACTTGACCTTATCGCCCAACTTGGCCGTGCCCGCTGACTTGGCCCGCCGCCCGGTGCCTGCGCAAGCGCAACAGGTCGACGGCGCGGGCATTTTGGCCAAGGCGCAGGTGCCGCGTCGGCGCGACGCGCGCTGGAATGTGGAACTGGCCCCACTCACCCGCATGGCGGCCTGGAAGGTGCCCGAAGTGCGCAATGGCCAAACCTTGGCCGTGGTGGGCTACACCTTCAAAGACGAAGCCGGTGAGGCCATCTTGCGGGCTGAATACCTGCTGCTGGAAGGCCAAGTGTACGGCCTTCGTTCTTCACCCGCTTAATTCTTAGCCGCCCAGAGCGCCCAAGGCGCGGGCGGTGATGGCGTCCACATCGCCCATGCCGTTGATGGCGCGGTACTGCGGCGCGGTGGCCGGCTCAGCCTTGGCCCAGTCTTGGTAATAGGCCACCAGCGGGCGGGTTTGGGCGCTGTACACGTCCAGCCGCTTGCGCACGGTTTCTTCGCGGTCGTCGTCGCGCTGCACCAGCGGTTCCCCCGTGACGTCGTCCACACCTGCGACTTTGGGTGGGTTGAACTTGACGTGGTAAGTGCGGCCCGATGCCGGGTGCGAGCGGCGTCCGCTCATGCGTTCAATGATGGCGTCAAAGGGCACGTCAATTTCAAGCACGTAGTCCAGCTTGACGCCAGCGGCCTTCATCGCGTCGGCCTGCGGAATGGTGCGCGGAAAGCCGTCAAACAAAAAACCGCGGGCGCAGTCAGGCTGGGTGATGCGCTCTTTAACCAGGCCAATGATGATGTCGTCGGACACCAAAGCGCCGCTGTCCATGACTGCCTTGGCCTTCAAGCCCAGCGGCGTGCCCGCTTTCACAGCGGCGCGCAGCATGTCGCCCGTAGAGATTTGCGGAATGCCGTATTTTTGGCAAATGAAGGTGGCCTGAGTGCCTTTGCCCGCACCGGGGGCACCCAACAGAATCAGTCTCATCGGGGGGTGTGTCTCGCTGTAGTGGCGTCGGGCGGTCAGTTCCCCGAAGCAATTTTCGAGAATAGCATGCGACCCCTCGCACTGGCTGACGGGTCCGCCCGGGGGTGGCCACTGGGCCGCCAGGCCCGATCAGGCCTCCAAGGCCGCTCGCACCCGGGCCAAGTCAGCGGGCGTGTCGACACCGGTGGGGGGTGCCTCTGGGGTGACATGCACCGCAATGCGGTGCCCATGCCACAGCACCCGCAGTTGCTCAAGCGATTCGCACTGCTCCAGCGGCGCGGGGGCCAGACCGATGTAGCGGCGCAAGAACCCGGCCCGATAGGCATACAGCCCAATATGGCGCAGTGCGCCCATAGGGGGCAACGCCTGCACGCCAGCCGCAAAGCCGTCGCGCCACCAGGGCACCGGTGCGCGGCTGAAGCTGAGCGCGTGGCCGCTGGCGTCTAACACGACTTTGACGACATTGGGGTTGATGAAATCGGCCAGCTCGTGAATAGCGTGCGCCGCCGTGGCCATGGGCGTGGCGGGGTGCGTGGTCAGCAGGGCCGCCACGTGGGCCAGCAGGGCTGGGGGCATCAGGGGCTCGTCACCCTGCAGATTGACGACCACGGTGTCGTCGGCCAGGGCCAGCAAATCGCAGGCTTCGGCCAGGCGATCGCTGCCGCTGGCGTGGTCGGCCCGGGTCATCAAGGCAGCCACGCCGTGGCTGGCACAGGCGGCGCGCACCCGCTCGTCATCGGTGGCAACCACCACCTGCTGGGCACCACTGGCCTGGGCTTGCTGCGCCACGCGCACCACCATGGGCAGGCCGCCGATGTCGGCCAGGGGCTTGTCGGGCAAGCGCGTCGAAGCCATCCGCGCGGGGATGAGCACAACAAACGACATGGGGCTTAGGGCCTGTTCACACGATTGAAAGGGTCGCGCAGGCAGAGCCCAGCGCGCCACTGAAGGCCCAGCGCGCCGCCCGCACTCGCGTGCGGGCAAGCGGTGCAACGCACAGTGGCACGCTGAGCTGTGCCTGCCCGAAGGCTTGTGGCCAAAAACGCCACATCAGGCGTTGCAAATCCCCGCCGGGTGTTCAACCCGGCTGCGGTTTGCGCCTTGCCTGAAGCGTTTTTGGTCACAACGCGATCCCTTTGAATCGTGTGAACAGGCCCTAGTCAGCCGCTGGCGTGCCCAGCGGTGGGCTGGCGTCGCGCAGGGCTTGGTGCTCGGCCTCGGTCAGGGCGCGGGCCTGGGCTTCTAACAAGATGGGCAGGCCGTCGCGCACTGGGTAGGCTAGGCCGGCCGCGCGCGACTGCAACTCTTGCAAGTCACGCCGCCAGACCAGGGGGCCTTTGGTCACAGGGCACACCAACAACTCTAGCAGCTTGGGGTCGAGTGCGGGCACGGGTGGGACCGGGGGCATAGCGGGCGCGGCCGCTGAGGGCGCGGTTGGGGCAGACGGATCAGCGGCGGAATCAAGAGGTGTAGGCATCAGGGCAATCAAGGGCAGGCCTGAATGTTAGTCCGATGCCTCAGTGGGGTGGCCGCGCTGGGCCGCTAATTGCCGCAGCGCGGCTTCAAAAGCGGGCCACCAGGTGGGGTCGGGCTGGACCGACAGCGCCACTGCCCACACGTCAGGGTGGTGGGGCCACAGTTTGACCGCGTCTTTTTCAGTACAGATAAGCGGATTCGGCAGGTCTGATCTGCCGATGTAGCTATCAAAATCATAGTGATCGGGCAGCGCGGTGGTGCCGGCCAGCGTCAAGCCCCGATCGCGCAGTGCAGCAAAAAAGGACTCAGGCCGCGCGATGCCCGCCAGCGCATGCACGTGCTGGCCGCGCCAGGCCGCGAGGGGCTGGGTGTGGCCGTGGCCGTTGCGCGCCAGCGTGGCTAGCTGGCGCGGTGCGGCCACCGAGCGCAATGCGGCGGGGGTTGGCAGCGGGGTGGCCGTTGCCGGTTCAGTGTCGATCACCCAGGTGTAGGGCGCGTGGCCCGCATTGCGCTCGGTCCAGCGCCCTGGCCAGGGTTCGCGCAAGGGGCCTGCGGGCAACAGCCAGCCGTTGCCGGTGCGCCGGGCGTCAAAAACGATCAGAGCCACATCAGGCTGCAGGCCAAGGTGTTGTAGGCCGTCGTCACACACCACCACGTTGCAGCGCGGATGGGCGCTTAGGCCGTCGCGGGCGGCTTGCAGGCGGTCAGCGCCAATCCACACCGGCACACCGCTGCGCTGGCGAATGAGCAGTGGCTCGTCGCCCACATCGGCGGCTTTGCTGTCGGTGGCCACCTCAAAGGTGCAGCGGGGTGCCTCACCGGCTGCAGCGCGCCGCCCGTAGCCGCGTGACACCACCAGGGGGCGCCAGCCCTGCGCCAGCAACTGGGCCACCACCGCCAATGTGACGGGCGTTTTGCCCGCACCGCCTGCAATCACGTTGCCCACCACCACCAGCGGCACCGGCAGCTGGGCTTTGGGTCGGCGGCCGTGCCAAGCCCGGTGGATGGCAGCCAAAGCGCCGTACAGCATCGACAGGGGCCACAACATGGCCGCAGCCAGCCCGCGACTGCGCCAAATGCGTTGAATCAGCGCTTGCATCATGGGCGCACAGCGTGCCGCACGCGGCCCCGGCCAATGGCTGGCGGGTAAATCAGGGCCGCGCGCCCGCCGTGGCGGCGCTTTGGGTGGCAAAGGTGATCTGCGGCAGCCCCGCACGGCGGGCGGCTTCCATCACGGTGATGACCGACTGGTGGGGCGACATGGCGTCGGCGCTGATCACCACCATCGTGTCGGGCCCGCCCTTGGCGGCTTCTACCAGCGCCAGCTGCAGCGCATCCACCGTGCGGCCGGGCAGGGCCACCGCGTCGACCGCATAGCGGCCGTCAGCGGCCACGGTCACCACCAGCTGCTTGGGTTTTTCTTTGGCGCGTTCGGCGTCTGCCGTGGGCAGGCGCACCTGCATTTGGGTGTAGCGGCTGTAGGTGGTGGTGAGCATCAAGAAGATCAGAATCACCAACAACACGTCGATAAAAGGGATCAGGTTGATTTCGGGCTCATCGCGCGAGCCGCGGCGAAAGTTCAGCGCCATGGCGTGCGGGCCTGACTAGCGCGGCAGGCGCAACAAATGGCGCACCAGCTGTTCGCTGGCCAGTTCCATGGCCAACACGTAGTCGTCCACCTTGGCCCGAAAGTAGCGCCAAAAAATCAGCGCGGGAATGGCCACGATCAAGCCAAACGCGGTGTTGTACAGCGCAATGCTGATGCCGTGCGCCAACTGCTGCGGGTTGCCCGAGGTGACAGCTTGCGCGTCCAGCGCACCGCCGCCTTGGCTGGCGAAAATTTCGATCATGCCGATGACCGTGCCCAACAGCCCCAACAGCGGCGCGGCCGAGGCAATGGTGGCCAGCGCGCTTAGATAACGCTCTAGCCGATGCGCGGCAGCGCGGCCCGCGTTTTCAACCGCCTGGCGCAAATCGGCCTCGCTGCTGCGCGGCTGGGTTTGCACTTGGCGCAAGCCGGTGGCCAGCACTTCGCCCAGGGCTGAGTTCTGCTCGAGCTGCTTGATCACGTCGGGCGCTGGAATGCCCTGGGCCGTCACCCGCAACACCTCTTGCAGCAGCTGGGGCGGCACCACCCGGGCGCGCCGCAGCGTCACAAAGCGTTCAATCACCAAGGCCACGGCCAGCACCGAACAGGCAATCAGCGGCCAAATCGGCCAGCCAGCGGCTTGGATGAGAGACAGCAAAGTGGGGGCTCCGCGCAGAATGGAAGTGGGGCAGGTCGCGCGGCACGCCACAAGCGCCACGTGGACTTGGGGGCCGGTCGGCGATGATTATGCGGTAGCCCCCACCCACTTTCGCCCGCGCTGCTTGGCGCCGTGCGGTGCCCCTCCTGCTCCTGTGGATAACTTTGTGATTAACCCTGCGCTGAAAACGCCGAAAACCGCGCCCTTGCTGGGGTTCGCCAAAACCGGCGGAACCGCGCCTGGGCGCCACATCCGTGTTTTCTCCAATGGAGCGCGGTGGTTCCAGTCGGTGTTTCGGCTTGGCCAAGCGCTTTTTCACGCGTGGCAGCGCCATTCGCAAAATGGCCTTGCATCTGTGGAGTTCTCGGCCGCCGGGCCTTGTTTGGCGCGGCTTGGCGGGCCGTTGCAGGGCTGCAAGCCTGATGGGGCTTGGGGTTCTGTGACATGAACGACGCTTTCACGCCGCCTGCACCCCGCGTGTGGTCGGTTGCGGGCTTAAGCCGCGCGGTGTCAGACGCCTTGGCCGCCCGTTTTAGCCCCGTGGCGGTACGCGGCGAAATCAGCGCCTTCAGCCGAGCGGCCAGCGGCCACTGCTATTTCACCCTGCGCGATGCCGACGGGGGCGACGCGCAATTGAAGTCGGCGCTGTTCAGAGGCGCCGCCCAACGCTTGAGCTTTGCCCCGCGCGACGGCCAACGGGTGGTGGTGCGCGGCCGCATGGCGCTGTACGAGCCGCGCGGTGATTTGCAACTGGTGGCTGAATCCATGGCGTTGGATGGCGAGGGCGCCTGGCTTGAGCGCTTCATGCAGCTCAAGGCCCGCCTGGCCGCTGCGGGCTTGTTTGATGCCCAACGCAAGCGCCCGCTGCCCCCAGTGCCCAGCGTGCTGGGCGTGGTGTGCTCGGCCCAAGCAGCGGCATGGCACGACGTGGCCACCGCGCTGCAGCGGCGCGCACCCCATGTGCAGGTGGTGCTGGCGCCGTCGCTGGTGCAGGGCAGCCAGGCACCCGAGCAACTGGTGGCGGCGCTGCGCCAGTTGGCCGGTCTCACGCTGCCAGAGGCGGCCCGCGCTGCAGGCCTGCGGGGCCCCGTGCAGGCGGTGTTGTTGGTGCGCGGCGGTGGCAGCTTGGAAGACCTGTGGGCCTTCAACGACGAAGCGGTGGCCCGGGCCATCGTGGCCATGCCGGTGCCGGTGGTCAGCGGTGTAGGCCATGAAACCGATTTTTCAATTGCAGACTTCTGCGCTGACCTGCGCGCGCCCACGCCCACCGCTGCGGCCGAACTGGCCGCGCGCCCCCAAGCCGAACTGCTGGCCGAACTAGCCGCCATCCGCCAACGCCTAAGCACCGTGGCCCAGCAGCGCCTGCAACTGGCCCAACAACGCACCGACCACTTGGCCCAACGGCTGGATGACCAACGCCAGTGGGCCCTGCACGGCCAGCGCCAAAGGCTGGCTGAGTTGGCCGCGCGCTTGGGGCGGCCCAGCCAGCGCCTGGCGCAAGCCCGCCTGGCGCTGCAGTCATTGGCGCAAGGAATGGCCGGCAGCGCGGCGGCCCAGCGACAGCAGCACCAAACCCATTTGCAGCGCTTGGCAGATACCTTCGCGCAGGCACCGCCGCGCAACATGCAGTGGCAGCGGCAGCACCTAAGCGGCTTGGCTGCACGTTTGAATGCCCTCGCGCCCCAGCAGGTGCTGCAGCGCGGCTATGCCTGGGTGGCCGATGCGCAGGGCCGGGCGTTGACGTCGGTGGCCCAAGTGCAAGCCGGGCAACAGTTGCAAGCGCAGTTGCGCGACGGCGTTTTGCAGGCGCAGGTGCTCGCGGTTGAGCCAAATCCGCCACAAAGCTGAAACCCACGCTTGCAGATGGTGCAAACGGCGCTACCTACAATGCGCCCGCTTGGCCTTTCAACCCACAGAGCACTCCATGGAACACACCCTACCCGCATTGCCCTACGCCATTGACGCCCTGGCGCCCCACTACAGCAAAGAAACGCTGGAGTTTCACCACGGCAAGCACCACAACGCCTATGTGGTCAACCTCAACAACCTGCAAAAGGGCACCGAGTTTGAAAGCCTGACGTTAGAAGAAATCATCAAAAAAAGCAGCGGCGGCATCTACAACAACAGCGCGCAAATCTGGAACCACACCTTCTTTTGGCACTGCATGAAGCCCGCTGGCGGCGGGGAGCCCACTGGCGCGCTGGCGGCCGCCATCAACGCCAAGTGGGGCAGCTATGTGGCCTTCAAAGAAGCGTTTGTGAAAAGCGCCGTGGGCAACTTTGGCAGCGGCTGGACTTGGCTGGTCAAGAAGCCCGACGGCAGCGTGGACATCGTCAACACTGGCGCCGCTGGTACGCCGCTCACCACGGCCGACACCGCCTTGCTGACCGTGGACGTGTGGGAACACGCCTACTACATCGACTACCGCAACCTGCGCCAGAAGTTTGTCGAGACCTTCTTCAATAGCCTGGTGAACTGGGACTTTGCGGCCAAGAACTTTGGTTAAGTGGGCCATCCGCCGTGTCACATCAAAAGGGCCCATGCGGGCCCTTTTTTATCAGTGTTTTGTGCCTCTGCCGCCCTGAAATAGGGCGTAAGCAGCTATTGTTTTTGTAGCGACTCAGCCGTCTCCGCCATCGCCGCCATGGCCGCCGATGGCGCCGGGCGCCGAACCCACAGCGCCCACACGCCAAGAGCGGCCACGGTGGTCAGCCACACCGGCAGCCCCCAGGTGGGCGCCAATTGCATGGCCAACCCGCCTGTGGGTGGCGCCAGCATGCCGCCGACGGTGTAGGCCATCACCAGCACGGCGGTGGTGTGGATGAGGGCCACGCCTTTCAGGCGGTGACCAATATCAATCATGGCCATGGTGTAAAGCGCGCCGCCCGCGCCACCCCAGGCGAAAGCCACCACCCAGGCCACCCCCGGCCACTGGGCGGTGAGCGGCAGCAGAAGGCAGCCCAGCAGCGTCAACACGGCGCAGATGCGTTGAATGACGGGCAGGCCACATTGGTCGGCCAGTGCGCCTGCCGGGGCCATGGCCAGCGCGCTGCCCATGCCACTGGCGGCCACCAGCAAAGCGGCGGTGGCGGCGGCCCAGCCCAGAGCCAGGCCCATCAGCGGCAGCAGGCCTGCGGTGCCCGATTCAAAAAAGCCACCCACGAAGCCCATCACCATCACCACTGGAAAAGCCATGGCGGCCTGCCACAGCCCGCGCAGGCCGCTGGCGGCGGCGCTAGCGGGCTCGCGGGCTGCAGGCAGCGGGGGCAGGGCGCAGGTGAGCGCAAAACCCAGCACGCCCAGCGCCGCAGACCACCAAAAGGCCTGCGTGCCTTCAGTGCCGGTGAACTGCAGCAACACGGGGCCCACCACAAACGTGGCACCCACCATGGTCTCGAACAAGCCCACGATGAGGCCACGGCGGTGGGGCGGGGCGGCTTCGGCCACGGTGGCTTCAGACAGCACCCAGCGCACGCCAGAGGCCATGCCGTCGAGCAAGATCAGCGCAAACCACAGCGCCACGACGTCGGTGAGCGCAATGCCAATGGCCGCCAACGCAGGCAAAAACGCGCTGGCCAAAAACGCTTGGCGCCGCCCCACGCGGGCCACAAAGCGCCCTGCAAAGGGCGTGGCCAAAAAAATGCCCAGCCACATGGTGGCGCTGAACAAGCCCACCACGGCGGGCGGCAAGCCGCGTTCAGTCAACTTCAAGATG
>JAAFIY010000036.1 GCA_013297985.1 Comamonadaceae bacterium
TGCATGCAGCGGCTCAGAACCGCGTAGTGCCACGCCAGCAGGTCGGCTGCAGCTTTGGACATGGCGTCCGGGCCACCCGCAGCGTGTGCTTGAAGGGCTTGGGTGGCCCGCTCCAGGTGGGCTCGGTCGCCTGAGCTGGCGGCTTGGCTGAATCGGTCGGCTAGGTTCATTCGTGGGTCTCCAAAACTTGGCGGGGTGATCGTGGTGGGTGTCCTCCCTCTATGAGCACCTGCATGATGTATGGACGGACGGGGCGGGGGCGGCCCCGTCCATACACCCAAACCCATTTCATAGAGCACAGGCGGCCACCCCGTCCACCCTGCGCCGGGGCCTACTCTTCCTGCGGCTCACTGAGCGCGGCCCGCGCTTCGCACTCTGCAGCTTCCGACAGGCTCCAAAGGGCAACACCTCGCACCGTTCGCTTGCTCCAACCCGCTGCCTTGAGTGCGCGGGCTAGCTCGGTGCGTTCGCGCTGGCCGTATCGGTCGCTGGCGTAGCCCAACAGCCGATGAACATCGGCGGCCTGAAGCCCCGCCCCGTTTTGGACAGCCACCGTGCGCCCCGTCGCATCCAGCTTGGTGACCTCCCCGGCAACAAGTTGGACGGCAAGTGTCCGCAACTCGTCTTCCAGCAAACCCCGCGCTGTGCGTCGATTGCGGGCGGCTTCCCACTCCCGAAACGCTTCAGGCTCAGCCGCTGGTGAGATGTAGTTCGTCGCACCACGCCGCCAAAGCGCCACCGCTTCGCCCCAGACCTGCGGCATGACGGCTTCAAGCGCTGCCCAATCAATTGGGTCGGTCTCGCAAGCCTCGGTGCGTAGGGGCAGCCACCGCCTGTGCAGTGCCCCGGTTGAGTCGGCTAGGTAGCGGCTTTCATTTGTGGTTGCGACAAACACCGCCCGCCGCACAAACGTCTCTTCGTCCCGCGCGAACGGCGGCCGGTAGGAGTCAACCTCAGCAGCCAGCGTCTCATTGAGCGCCTGAACGCTTGAGGCCCGCTGCAGTGCGGTCAACTCGGCAATCTCAACAATCAGCTTGCCCCGCAGCGCTTCGGATACCTTGCGCCGGTCGCTCAAGTCTTTGACGCAATCCGAGTGCAACCCATCCCCCAGGCACTTCACCATGATGTTGAAGGCTTTGCTTTTCCCCGCCCCCGGTGCACCTTCAACACAAATCACCAGATCGTGCTTGTGGCCATGCTCTGCTTGGGCACGCGCCACAGCACCAACAAACATGCAGCGCACCGCCGCCGCCATGTATGCGTCGCCTTCAGACCTGCAGCGCAAGTACGTCACGGCAAAGGTGTCTATGCGGGGCTTGCCGTCCCACGCCCGCTCAAGCTCTTGCAGACGATCCCACACGGGATTCACAGGTCGTTCACGCGCCGCCGCGTGCAGAACCCTGCCCAGGTCATCAGCACGCACCCGGCGCATGCGCCAAACAGCCGCCAGATACACCCCAAGCCGCGTGCGACAAGCATCGGTGATCGGCCCCGGCACCTTCTCGCCCAGCCGCTCCACATCTTCCCAAGAGCCCAGCCGCACGATGCGCCCTGCAAAGGTGTCATACCCCAGCGCTGCGGGCTTGCCCTGCCCACCACTCAGCGCAGGGTCGTGTCGCAGCAGCATCAGGATGTTGCGCTCGGTGGCATCTGGCCAGCCGTCGCGCCCACAACTGAGCGGCGTTCCTTCCGCCGCTGCGGTGCTGTCCAGCACCTCCCGCAGATGCTGCGGCATGGTGTTTGCAGCTTGCTTGGGCAGGCCCTTCCAATCGGCAGCTTGCCGACCGTAGAACTTCCCCGCGTCAATCTGCTTCACAACAGCCTGCGCCGCAGCGTGAAGCGTCATGTTCAAGTAGTCCGGGTGGCTTGACCACTTGGGACGCGCCTTGCCCCGCAACAGTGTCAAACCCTGCACAACGCCTTCACAGTCAGCCACCCCCCGGCGCAGCAGCTCACACGCAAAGTAGTGCTCGATCTCGCTTACATCGTGGTCCCGGCTTTGCCAAGTCCGAAAGTCCTCGGCAGATTCACCAGCAGGTTCGTCCCGCAACCTCTTGCGGATCAGCTCCGCCGCCGCCGCAGCGGTGCGCTCAAAACCGCCCCGGTAAGCCTCAAGCACATCGAAGGGATCGACCGTGGCGGTTGCGCTGCCCGCGCCTGCAGGCTTGGCACCCCCACCCGCGCCCCCCGCAACCCCAGCCCCCCGCCCCTGTGCCAATCGGCCCGCCAGCCACTGAAGGCCCGCCGCGCACCCGCCGCTGACGCGCCCGGCGGTTCCCTGTACAACATCACCAGAGATTCGAGCCCAACGCACCGCGCCTGCCGCCCAACCTTCGACGCCAACACCGTCGCTAGCCTGCGTGGGCAGCTTGAAAGAGCTGGCGTTGGCGGGTTTGCCCATCACGGCAAGTAGCTCTGACCATGCGGTCTGGTCGGCCTCGCCCTCCAGCTTCAAGGCGATACGGAGCCCCGAACCTGACGGGCTCACTTCGATGTAGGTTGCTCCGAAATACTGCACCGCCTCTTCCCACCAGGCTGTGCCTGCAACGTGGTCTAGGTCAAGCAACACAGCGCCCAACTCTGCACCGAGCAGCAGCACGCCGACGCCTTCAGCATTGCCCTTGTCCACTTGCTCAAGGCAACTGTTCAGGCTGCCCCCGGTAGTGGGGTCGCTGGCCTTGGCAAGGCGCAAGGTTTTGGGGTTGCCCGGTGCCTTTGGGTTGCCCTTGTCATCGAGCCATCGCGGCCCCCAAAGTGCCCAGATCAGGAACAGTTCGCGCAGTCCCGATGCCTTGATGGCATCGCGCTTTTGCGCCCAGGTTTTAGATTGCGGCAGGCCTTGACCTGCGCTCGTGTCGCACGGAAAATCACTCATGTTGATCCCTATGTTTTTGGTCTTATGGGATTGACGAAACGCTTCACTTAAAGCCCCGCGCTGCTGGCTGCAGCCCGGGGCTTTTCTTTGGCTCGGTCAGGCGGCGAGCGGATGACCTCCTTTGCTGTTCAGTTTGAATTCTTTGTACTGTTGTCGATAGTCCAGCAGCATCTCCGCGCTGCTGTAAACCTCACTGGCCATCAGAGCCCATTCACGGTAGCCCCGGCTGTCGCTGCGCTCTTGCAGAGCCCTTAGATCACCCAGCGTGTCCGCGATTTCGCGCAGCAGCAAGTTGAGGATTTCGGGCCTCATGTCGGGCCGGTCTGGGGCGTTGATCCAGGTGTGGGTTTCGTCCCGCAAGGTCACATGGGGCCCAGACTCCACATCTGCCGCAAGCGCCCCACCTGTGCTGTCCATTGCAGCCGGATCAAGCGCCCGGGTGATGGCGAAGAGGTCCAACCGCACCTGTGGGCTTTCCAGCCAAGCCAGCCCGCGTGGGCCGTTGTCTTGGCAGCTTAGGCAGAGTGAGGCCATCGCATCACGCACCATCGTCAGGTTGAGCACGGCTTCAGATGCTGTGGCGGGGCGGCGCGTTTGGTGAATCACGGCGCGGGGGATTAACTCGACCTCGAACTTCATTTCCCACCCCGCGCTACGGCCTCGATCTGCTCCCGACTCCACAGCGGGCAGCCCGGGGCAGGAACCGTGGGCGGAGGGATGATCCCTCGCGCCACCCATTGCGAGACGGTTTTTAGGTCCACACCCAGCGTCTGCGCAACTTCGGCTCGACGCATGGTGAGCGGCTGCGGCTTCACCGCAAACGTGTTGGGCTGTGGCTCTGGCTGTTGCTTTGGCTTTGGCTTTGGCTGCGGCTGCGCCGCAAACGTGTTGGGCTGCGGCTGCGCAGCAAACGGGCGCATGGTGAGCGGCTGCGGCTTCATCGCAAAGGTGTTGGACATCCTTAACTCCATCATGGGAACCACCGAACCGGTGTGCCAATACCTTGCCGCACCCGCGTTCACTTTGGGAACCCCCTCCCGACGTCAAAACATCCAACGCGACGGCGTAGCGCACCGCTAGACCCTTCGCACCCTGCGAACTCCCAGCGCCCTCCAGCGCCCGCCCCAACCCCTGAAGCGCCACGTCAACCAGCGCCCACCGCTGTGCATCACCAAGCGCTGTAACACCTTCCACCAGGCGCACCGCATCGCCCGCCGCCGCAGCGGCCATCAGTTCTTGCGTGTTCATGAAATCCCCTGCTGTTGAAAAGCAGCCGACAGGTATTCGTCGCGCCCTGCACGGCTGGTGCAGGGCGCTGCTGTCTTTGGGCGACTGGGTTACTTCATATCCCGGCCCCGCGAAGGCGGGCTAGCCGGGTTTTTGACGCTGCAGCCCGGGGCGGCTGCAGGGGCGGGCTAGGGGTGCTTGCTACTCGCCCGAGCTTCAGCGGCTTGCTTTTTCAGCCAAGCGCGATGCGCCTTCCTGACCGCAGCGAGTTCCGCCGCGTAGCGCTCACGCGCCTGTGCTTCGTCGTAGGACATTGGCGTTTTGCTCATTGCCCGTACCCCCGCTCAGCTTGTTGCGCCGCTGCCTTGGCTGCAAGCCAAGCATCTATGGCATCAAGGTCAAACATCCTGACGCCGCCGACCTTGGCCCCACGCGGGAATGTGGGATCGACTCTCATCGTCTTGTAGATCGTCCAGCGGCTCAAGTCCAAGTACTCCGCCGTCGGCTCCACACGGGCAAACCGCGCAGCGCGGGCCTTAAATGCGCTCTCTTTGAGCGTCTTGTTCTCAGCAATCGGGTTCATCGTGGAACCTCTCCTTATCAAGTTGCAAACGCCTGCACACTGCAAGCAACTGGAACATATCTCGGTAAAACAGGCTGGTCAACACTTTGCCCATCACACCGCTTGCAGCAGGCCCAATGCAGCGCGGGCTTGCTTTTCCAAAACCTTGCCGTAGAACTTCTGAATCATCAGCACCGATGTCCCCGACAGCAGCGCTACTGTTAGCAGGTCAGTGCCCCCCGCGCACATGTCCGTGATGGTGGAATGCCGCAGCGAATAAAGCACGGTGCCCTCTGGCAGCCCCGCCGCCTGTGCTGCGGCGCGAACAGGCTTCTTCCAAGCGTCTTTGTCCCAAGGCTTGCCGTCTGCCCGCGTGAGCAACCAAGCACTCGGCAGCTTGTTGCGGGCCTGTTCTTGCAGGAAGGTCACGGCCTGCGGTGGCAGGGGTAGCGCCCGGCCCGCGCCTGCCTTGTCAGTGGTGATGGTCAGCAGGCCCCGGCTGGCGTCAAAGTCCGACACCCGCAGCGCAGCAGCCGCACCCGGGCGCAGAGGCACCATGCACAGCAGGCGCACCAGCTCCCGCAGTCCAGGCCCACACGCCTGCACCAGCGCTGCCCGCTGCTCAGGCGACAGATACCCCTGACGCCGCCCGTCAGCCACAGGCACGGGGCTTAGCGCACTGCGCCACGCAAAGTCTGAGGTAACAGCACCTTCCTTGTAGGCCAGATTCAGCGCTGCACGTAGCGCCACAAGATCACGGTTCAGCGTCTGCCCGGCGCGTTTGCCGCCCTTGTTCGGCCCTGCTTCAGCCGTCTTGGTGGCCAGCCCCTTGCGCCACCCCTTGAGGATTGCGGGTGTCAACTTGGCAAGCTCGGTGTTGGCTAGTCGCTTGTTGTCCAAGACGTACTGTTCAAAGCGCCGTGACACGTCCCTTGCGGCCTTTTCTCCGCGCCGCTCAGTGACATGCACCACGTACTCTGCGCACGCCTCGCTGACCGTCTGCGCTTGCGCTGCACCCCCTGCGGCGCAGTGCGTGAACCAAGCCTCAGCCTCTTTCTTGGCGGCGTCGAAGCGCTCACCGGGAGATAGGTGCCCAAAACTGCCAAGGCTTTTGTGACTCTGTTCATAAGCCTCATAGCGCCGCGCAATCCAGCCGCCGTCAGCGACTTGTGCGGTCACCCGATATCCCAGGTAGCAGCCCTTGGTGACGCGGTGCCAGTAGGGCTCACGCCGGGGCTTTAGCTTTTCTCTGCCGCTGACGGTATCGAGCGTGTATGTGGGCATGGTGGGTTTTTTCCGTACGGAAGTTTTACGGTAAACATTTTCCGTACGGCCCCACATCAGCGCAACCGCTTTCACACACTCCCAGAGGAGAACAGCCGTTTTCGGACATTCACTAACCCCACCTTCCCGCCGTTGACATGGTGGGGGTCGTTGGTTCGAGTCCAATTGCGCCTACCAAATACAAAAACCCCGCAGGTTTGCATGGCCTGCGGGGTTTTTTTCATTGGCCATGCACTCAAGCGCTACAAAAATCGTAGCTGCTTCGGCCCATTTTTACAGTCTAGCAGCTACTTTTTTCTTGATGGTTTTGGCGGGTGCAATGGGCACGTCGGTCAGCGTTTTTGCGGTGTCGCGCACCAACTGAAGGCGACGCTTGGGTGCAGCCTTGCGGCTGGGCTTGGGCGCTGCTTCTGCTTTGGCGGCGTCGGGCGCGGGTGGCTGGGCCACCACCGGCTTGGCTTGCACATCCAGCGCAGGCGCAGCGTTGGCTTTTTTCACCAGCTGCACCAGGCGCTCGTGCTCTTGCACCACATAGTCGGCCAGATCATTGATGTCGGGCACGGCGCGCCGGCAGGCAATCAGGCCGTAGAACAGGCTGCCATTGTAGCTTTGCACGGTGATGTTCAACGCCATGCCGTGCACGGGGATCGAGACCGGGTAGAAGCTCAACATCTTGGCGCCCGCAAAGTACAGCGGCACGTTGGGGCCGGGCACATTGGAGATGAGCACGTTGGCAATCGGCGGCACCACGTTGGCCAACCGTGAGCGGCCATAAAAAGACGCTGCGCCAGAGATGAGCCACGGCGCGCCGGGCAGCGGAAAGTCCAGCGGCACCGACGCAGTGGCCGCGCCCATGGTGGCTTTGGTTTTTTTGCTGGCTTCAGCAATGGCTTTCAGGCGCTCGATGGGGTCGCGGATGTCGCTGGCCAGCTGCATCAGCATCATCGAGACTTGGTTGTCGGCGCTCATGTCGCCCGCTTCGCGCAGTGAGACGGGCACCGCCACTGTCATGGATTTGGCGGGTGTGGCGTCGTAGTCGGCCAAGTGGCGCCGCATGGCGCCCGCGCATACCGACAGCACCACATCATTGAGCGTGGCGCCGGTTGCTTTGGCCACCATCTTGGCGTCGGCCAGCGTCACTTGGCGCGCCGCCCAACTGCGCTGGTTGGTGATGGCCACGTTGTAGGCAGTGCGTGGAGCCATTGCATTGCGGATGCTGTCGAGCAAGTTGGCATCGCTATCGCGCGGTTTGCTGACGATGTCGCGCACGGCGCGGGCCAAGGTGGGCAAGGCTTTGGCGAAAGTAACTGCTTGGCGCAGCGTGTTGCTGGCCGCCGCGCCAGCCAGTTCGGCAATACCCAGCTGATACTGGTTGGTGCGTGGGCGCAGCCGGGCTTTTTTGATCACTCGGCCTTCGGGCAGGGTGTCCAAAATGGCGCCCGCCAGCGCCACCGCGCCGCCGCCGTCCACCCCCGCGTGGTGCACTTTGGCGTACATCGCCACATGGCCGCTGTCCAGACCTTCAAAAATCGTGAATTCCCACAAGGGTCGGCTGCGGTCTAGCAGTGACGAATGCAGGCGAGCCACGTAACGCTCAAGCTGCTCCCAGCTCCCGGGTTTGGGCAGCTGCACCCGGCGCACGTGGTAGTCCAAGTCAATGTCTTCGTCTTCTACCCACACCGGGTTGCTCAGCTCAAAGGGCATCAAAGCCAGTTTGCGTGTAAACAAGGGCGCCAGGTGCATGCGGCTAGCCACATGGGCCTTGGCGTCTTCGTAGAAGTCGCCGGTGTAGCCGGGGGGCAGTTCCAGCAGGTCCAAGCTAGCCACGTGCATCGGCATTTCGGCCGATTCAATGTGCAAAAACGTGGCGTCCAGGCTGTTCAAGTGTTGGATGCGAGGTGGCATGAGGGGCTCCGTCGTTGTATGGTGCGCAGTCGGGCGCTTGTGCGGTGGCGATGCTGACCGAGCCCCGCGCCGCTTGCAAGGAGAGAGCTACCTAAGCCTTCGCCCCCAAGGCTCCTAGGCGACACCGCGCAGGCCCTGCGCACCCGTTTGTGGCCAGGGCAGGGCGGTTCATAGAATGTTTGGCAACACAGCACAGGCGGGAGACGCATCCACCATGGCCACCTCCAAAAGCGCAGCGCGCGGGCGCAGCGGCGCATCAACCGGCACCGCCGCCTCGGGCAACGCAGCGGGCGCAGCGCCCAACCCGCAAGCCGAAGCCGTGCCACCCACGGTTGAACGGCTCATCAAGAAGTACCCCAACCGTCGGCTGTACGACACCACCACTTCGGGTTACATCACCCTGACCGAGGTGAAAGACATGGTGATGGCGCACCAGCGGGTGCGGGTGCAAGACGCCAAGACGGGCGAAGACCTCACCCGATCTATCTTGCTGCAGATCATTCTGGAAGAAGAGGCAGCAGGCTCACCGCTGTTTTCAGAAAGCGTGCTGGCCAACTTCATTCGCTTTTATGGCCACGCCATGCACGGCTTTGTGGGGCCCTACATGGAGCGCAGCATGCAAGTGATGCTGGACGCGCAAAGCGCCCTGAGCGAGCAGGCCCGGCATAACGCCAAAACCATCACGCCCGACATGTGGGCCCAGTTCATGAAAATGCCCAGCCCCATGGGCCCGTATGCCGAGCAAGGCACGCAATGGGTGAACCAAGTGCAAGAGCAAATGGCCCGCCAGACTGAGCAGATGATGAGCGCCTTTGGACTCAAGCCCAACACCGGCGGCGGTAAGTCATAAAAGCGCTGTCGCCCATCAGGGGACAATGAGGGCATGAGCATCGCTACCCCTACCGTCGGTTTTGTCAGCCTGGGCTGCCCCAAGGCACTCACCGACTCTGAACTGATCCTGACGCAACTCAGCGCCGAGGGTTACCGCACCAGCAAAACCTTTGCCGGGGCGGATTTGGTCATCGTCAACACCTGCGGCTTTATTGACGCGGCCGTCAAAGAAAGCCTGGACACGATCGGCGAAGCGCTGGCTGACAACGGCCGCGTGATCGTCACCGGTTGCCTGGGCGCCAAGGCGGGCGAAACCAGCGACAACCTGGTGCGCGAAGTGCATCCCAAAGTGCTGGCCGTGACGGGTCCGCACGCCACCCAGGAAGTGATGGACGCTGTACACCAGCACCTGCCCAAGCCGCATGACCCGTTCGTGGATTTGGTGCCTGCGCAGCGCGAGGCGCTCATTGGCCAGGGCCAATCTTTCGGCGTGGCGGGCATCAAGCTCACGCCGCGCCATTACGCGTATTTGAAGATCAGCGAAGGTTGCAACCACCGCTGTACCTTTTGCATCATTCCCAGCATGCGCGGTGACTTGGTCAGCCGCCCAGTGGGCGATGTGCTCACTGAGGCCCGCGCCTTGTTTGAAGGCGGCGTGAAAGAGCTGTTGGTCATCAGTCAAGACACCAGCGCTTATGGCGTGGATGTGAAATACCGCACTGGCTTCTTTGATGGCCGCCCCGTAAAGACCCGCATGGTGGAACTGGTCGAGGCCCTCGCTACCCTGGCGGAGCCCTTTGGCGCCTGGGTGCGCCTGCACTACGTGTACCCCTACCCCCACGTAGACGAAGTCATCCCGCTGATGGCCAGTGGGCGCGTGCTGCCGTACTTGGACGTGCCCTTTCAGCACAGCCACCCCGATGTGCTCAAGCGCATGAAGCGCCCCGCTAGCGGAGAAAAGAACCTGGAGCGCATTGCCCGCTGGCGCGAGATCTGCCCGCAGTTGGTGGTGCGCAGCACCTTTATTGCGGGTTTTCCGGGCGAGACTGAATCTGAGTTTGACCACCTGCTGCAGTTTGTGGCGCAGGCCGGTATCGATCGGGCAGGCTGCTTTGCCTACAGCGCAGTGCCCGGTGCGGTGGCCAATGACTTGCCCGGCATGCTGCCCCTTGCGCTGCGCGAAGAACGGCGCGCGCGCTTCATGGCGGTGGCTGAAGCTGCATCTGCGCGTCGCCTGCAACAGCGCGTGGGGGCCACGGTGCAGGTGCTGGTGGACCAGGCCCAGTCGCTGGGCAAAAAAGGGGGCGTGGGCCGCAGCTATGCCGACGCACCTGAGATTGACGGCACGGTGCGCCTGCAGCCCATCGAGCGCGCCAGCCGCAGCTACCGCACTGGCGACTTTGTCAGCGCCCGGGTGCTGGCGGCCGATGGGCATGACTTGGTGGCAGAGGTTATTTAAGCCGGTGGAGGGCCTGGGCCCAAAAGTCAAGAGTGCCTTTTGCGCGCTATTTGATTGCCTATGCAGCTATAAAAAATATAGCATCCACAGATTGCCGCTATTGGGCAGCTTGAAACCCTATGGCAGTTTGAAGGCATCAACGCTGCTCATTCGCGGGGCGCAAAGGCCCATGGCGCAGGGGGTGTTGCGCCCACATGGTGCACAGCAGCAGCGCTTGCGGCATCGTTTAGGGCTGGACTTAAGTTGACGGCCCGTCGGTTGCGCCCGCACAGGTGGTGGCACAAAACGTGCACGAACGCTGTCTTCCCTGGTCGGCCGTGGCGCTGAGCGCTCGGTCAAACCCTTCACACACCACTCTTTATTGCAGGAGCAAAGCCCATGGCCATCAGCCGCCGCACCGTGATTCAAACTGCCGCCGCCAGCGCGGTGGTGCTGGGCGCACCTGCCCTGCGTGCCCAAACCACCCGCATCCGTTTTATTTTGGACTGGCGCTTTGAAGGCCCCGCCGCGCTGTTCTTTTTCGCCGCTGAAAAAGGCCTGTTCCGCGAACAGGGGCTGGATGTGAGCATCGACGTGGGTTCGGGCTCAGCCGCTGGCGTGCAGCGCATGGCCTCGGGTGCCTACGACATGACGCACGCCGACTTCAACACCATGGTGGAGCTCAATGCCAGCATCAACGAAGTGGGTCGCCGCCCGGTGGGTTTTTATGTGACCTACGAAACCAGCCCGGCCACTATCTTTGCCATGCGCAGCAGCAATATCCGCACGCCCAAAGACTTAGAAGGCCGTACCTTGGGCGCCCCGGTGTTTGACGGCGCACGCAAGGCCTTTCCGCTGTTTGCGGCCAACAACAACCTGGACATGGCCAAAATCAAGTGGACCAGCATGGACCCGCCGCTGCGCGAAACCATGCTGGTGCGCGGCGAGGTCGATGCCATCAGTGGCTTTTTCTTCAGCGGCCTGATTTCTCTGATCGCCCGCGGCGCTAAAGAAGAAGACATCGTGGCCATGCGCTTTGCTGACCACAACACGCTGATGTATGGCAACACGGCCGTCACCACACAAGCCTTCATGGACAGCAACCCCAACGCGGTGCGCGGCTTTGCCAAGGCGCTCAATGCGTCCATCAAAGCGGTGGCGGCCAACCCTGAAGAAGGCATCAGCTTCGTCAAGAAGCGCGAGCCGCTCATCAACGACGCGTTGGAACTGCGCCGCCTGCGCTTGGTGCTAGACAACTTCGTCATGACCCCCACCGTGCGCCGCACTGGCCTGGGCGGCCTGGACATGGCCCGCCTGAACCGCCAAGCGGCTGACTTCGCGCGTGTGATGAACCTTGCGCCGATTGAGGCTGCGCGCCTGTTCA
This sequence comes from Comamonadaceae bacterium, assembly GCA_013297985.1. Classification (GTDB taxonomy): domain Bacteria; phylum Pseudomonadota; class Gammaproteobacteria; order Burkholderiales; family Burkholderiaceae_C; genus JAAFIY01. The sequence goes on from JAAFIY010000036.1 coordinate 11,507, forward strand.
ACCCCAGCTTCTTGCCTGCGGCTGAAGAGCGCCGCGTGTGACGTCGGCGGCTGCGGGCACGCACGCTGCCACCTCGCTGGGCAGCGCTGCGGCCAACCAGTGGCGCGTCAGTGCGTCGCAGTGCGATCTGGTGCGTGCGGTGCGCCCGGCGCGGCCTGTGGATATCCCCGCCTTGCCGCAGGCCCTGGCGCTAGATTTGGCGCGTACGGCGGTGGTGGTGATCGACATGCAAAACGACTTCTGCCATCCGCAGGGCTGGCTGGCGTCGATTGGCGTGGACGTGGGGCCAGCGCAAGCACCCGTGGCTCCGCTGATGCACTTGCTGCCCGTGCTGCGCGCCCAAGGTGTGCCGGTGGTGTGGGTGAACTGGGGCAATCGGCCAGATCGCTTGAATCTGAGCCCCGCGCTCTTGCATGTGTACAACAGTGACGGCCAGTCGGTAGGCTTGGGCGATGATCTGCCCAGTGCCCCCACCAGCCACCGCGCGGTGCTGCAAAAAGACGCCTGGGGCGCCGCGCTGTTTGAACCGCTGACAGCGCAACCGGGCGACATCTCCGTTGACAAATACCGCATGAGCGGCTTTTGGGACACGCCTCTGGACAGCATCTTGCGCAACATGCGCATCGACACCGTGTTGTTTGCCGGTATCAATGCCGACCAGTGCGTGCTGGCCACCTTGATGGATGCCAACTTTGCCGGCTACGACACGGTGCTTTTGCAAGACTGCAGCGCCACCACATCGCCTGACTTTTGCTGGCAAGCCACGCTGTACAACGTGCGCCAATGCTTTGGCTTTACCGCCCTGGGCGCAGACTTGGTGAGGGCCCTGCAATGACTTGGTGGACGCGTTTGCAAGACTGCCCGGTGTATCGCATTCGGGCCGAAGAGACCAACAAATTCCTTGTGGTCTGTGACCCGGCAGTGCATGGCTGCGCGCCCTTGCAGGTCATTGAGATCTTTGACGTGGGGGGCGCCACCCCACCCAACTCGCACCAAGCGGCGGTGGAGTCGTTCGTGGTGCTGCACGGCCAAGGCGTGGCCGAGTGCAATGGCCAAACGCTGCCGCTGCGCACGGGGTCGGTGCTCATCGTCAGCCCGGGCGATGTGCATGTGGTGCGCAACACGGGGTCGGACCGCTTGTACTGCTTGACCACGCTGATGCCAGATGAAGAATTGGCCGCCCTCATCCGTGGCGGTGTGGCCGATCAACTAGACGCTGTGGATTTAGCGGCCCTGGGCGCCGACTAAATTGCGGCGTCTGCCCGGCTTGGGTGCGCGGGCCGGTTGTGGCTTACAGTGCTTGGGTGATCTTCTTGCGGCACAGATTGCAGCGCCAAACCCAAAACACCATGAAAAAAGCCGACGGGTCAAAGACCGGTCGGCTACGTTCATCCAATTTTGGTGCCCAGGAAGGGACTCGAACCCCCACGATGTTACTCGCTAGTACCTGAAACTAGTGCGTCTACCAATTCCGCCACCTGGGCATTTCAGGAAAGCCTTAGATTGTACAACAAGAAATTTTTAACCCCCACCGGGCTCTTAGACGAAGTGCTGGGCACGGTGCAGGGCCACCGCGATGGCCACGGCTTCGTGGTCCGAGACGACGCCCAACCGGACATTTTCCTGCCCCCCAATGAAATGCGCGCGGTGCTGCACAACGACCGCGTCAAGGCGCGGGCTGTGCGCTTGGACCGCCGTGGTCGGCCCGAGGGCCGCGTGTTGGAGATTGTTGAGCGCCCCAAACAGCCGCTGATTGGCCGCCTGCTGCAAGAAAGCGGCGTGTGGCTGGTGGCGCTAGAAGACAAGCGTTACGGCCAAGATGTGTTGGTACCCAAGGGCGCCATGGGCAGCGCGCGCAGCGGCCAGGTGGTGTTGGTGGAGTTGACTGAGCCACCTGCGCTCTTCGGCCAGCCGGTGGGCCGGGTAGTGGAAGTGCTGGGCGAGGTGGACGACCCCGGCATGGAAATCGAAATTGCGGTGCGCAAGTACAACGTGCCGCATGTGTTTTCAGATGCCTGCCTGGTGGCCACTCGCAAGCTGCCCGATGTGGTGCGCCCGGCCGACAAAAAGGGCCGCATCGATCTGACCGATGTACCCTTGGTCACCATCGACGGCGAAGACGCCCGCGACTTTGACGACGCGGTGTACTGCCAGCCCGACAAGGTGGGCCGCGGCAAAGGCTGGCGCTTGTTGGTGGCCATTGCCGATGTGAGCCACTACGTGACCAGCGGTGGCGACATCGACACCGACGCCTACGACCGCGCCACCAGCGTGTACTTTCCGCGCCGCGTAATCCCCATGCTGCCCGAGAAACTGTCCAACGGGCTGTGCTCGCTCAACCCCGATGTCGACCGGATGTGCATGGTGTGCGACATGCTCATCACCGCCAAGGGCGAAATCCACGCCTACCAGTTCTACCCGGCGGTGATGCACAGCCACGCGCGCTTTACCTACAGCGAAGTGGCGGCCATCTTGGGCAACACCCGCGGGCCCGAGGCCACCAAGCGGCGCGGCCGGGTCGCCGACCTCATCAATTTGCACGATGTGTATCGCGCGCTGCTGGCCAGCCGCACGCAGCGCGGCGCGGTGGACTTTGCGACCACTGAGACCCAGATCGTCTGCGACGAAAACGGTCGCATTGAGAAAATCGTAGGCCGCGAACGCACCGAGGCCCACCGACTGATTGAAGAGGCCATGTTGGCGGCCAACGTGTGCTCTGCTGAATTCATTGCCCACCATGGCCACGCAGGGCTGTACCGGGTGCATGAAGGCCCCACGCCCGAGAAGCTGGACATCTTGCGCAACTACTTGAAGGCCATGGGTGTCAGCGCTAGCCTGAGCGAAGATCCCGCCCCCGGCGAGTTCCAAGCCATCGCCCAGGGCACCGCCGACCGGCCCGACGCGACGCAGATTCACACCATGCTGCTGCGCTCGATGCAGCAGGCCATCTACACGCCCATCAACTCGGGGCACTTTGGCTTGGCCTATGAGGCCTACACCCACTTCACCAGCCCCATTCGGCGCTATCCCGATTTGCTGGTGCACCGGGTCATCAAGGGCATTTTGGCGGGGCAGCGCTATCGCTTGCCCAAACTGCCGCTGCCGGGCGAGGCCGAAGTCAAGCTCGAGCGCCGCTTGGCCAAGCTCAAAGCGCAAAACGAGGCCTATACCCAGCAGCGCTCGGGCAAGCAAGAAGGCTTCAGCCACGCCCGGGCGGCCGCCCAAGCGCGGCTAGACCCCGACGTGATGGACTGGCAGGCTGCGGGCCTGCATTGCAGCGCCAATGAGCGCCGGGCAGATGAGGCCAGCCGCGACGTAGAAGCTTGGCTCAAGTGCCAATACATGCGCGAGCACCTCGGTGAAGAATTCCCCGGTGTGGTGAGCAGCGCTACCAGCTTTGGCCTGTTTGTCACGCTAGACACCATGTACGTCGAAGGCCTGGTGCACATCACCGAATTGGGCGGCGAATACTGGCGTTTTGACGAAGCCCGGCAAGAGCTGCGCGGCGAGCGCACCGGTATTCGCTACGGCATTGGTAGCAAGGTGCAGGTGCAAGTGAGCCGGGTGGATTTAGACGGCCGCAAGATTGACTTCCGCCTGGTGCCTGATGAACTGGATGCCCTGCGCCGTCAGACGCGCGACTCAGTCCGGCAGGGCGTTGATGGGCTCGAAGGCGGCGCGGCGGCACCCAAGGATTCGGCGGCCAAGCCCGCGCGTACCAAGGGTGCTGACGCAGGCCTTGCTGCCACTAAAAAAGGGGCCAGCCGCAAGAAGGCCGCGAGCCCCTTGGACAAGACCGCACTCGCCAAAGGAAAACCAAGTACCGCCAAGGGCGCAGCAGCACCCCGGCGCGGCAAAGGTCGGCCGCGTTAGGGCCTGGCCTGCGGCTGGTTTGTCTCAACACTCTTTCAACTCAACCTGCTTATGGTCTCTTCTTCCTCTTCCCCTCGTGTGGCCGTCGTCACTGGCGCTGGCACTGGTATTGGCCGGGCTGTGGCGCTGGCGCTGCTTGCCGATGGCTACTGCGTGGCTTTGGCTGGTCGGCGTAGCCAACCGTTGCAATCGGTGGCCGATGAATCTGGCGCAGGCGAGCGCTGCTTGGTGGTGCCAACCAACGTGGCCGCAGAAGATTCTGTGGCGACCTTGTTTGCCAGCACGGTGCAACGCTGGGGGCGCGTTGACGTGCTGTTTAACAACGCCGGTGTGGGTGCGCCGGCCGTTCCGATCGAAGACTTGGACTACGCCGCGTTTCGCAACGTGGTGGACATCAACCTGAACGGCATGTTTTTGTGCATACGCGAGGCGTTTCGGGTGATGAAGGCGCAAACCCCCAAGGGTGGGCGCATCATCAACAACGGCAGCATTTCAGCCTATGCGCCAAGGCCCAATTCGATTGCCTACACCAGCACCAAACACGCGGTGTCTGGCCTCACCCGCGCAGCCAGCTTGGACGGCCGGTTGCATGACATTGCAGTGGGCCAAATCGATATTGGCAACGCCGCCACCGACATGGCCGCCCGCATGGCCACCGGCGTACCGCAGGCCAACGGCCAAGTTGCCATTGAGCCCTTGATGGACGTTGCCGTTGTGGGCCAGAGCGTGTTGTACATGGCCAATTTACCGCTATCGGCCAATGTGCTGTTTCACACCGTGATGGCCACCCACATGCCCTTTGTGGGCCGGGGCTGATCGCTGCCCACTAGGCGCTCGATTGGGCGGGGCTCGGGCTGGTTACACGGGGTGCGCCGCGGCCGCCAGCGCACTGGCAGTCAGGGTGCCGGGGCCAGCCCAGTGCTCTGCCACGGCGCCGTGTGCAAACACCACGCCACACACCGCTTGAAGCCGTTCGGCGGCGCTGGCGTTGGCCAGCGTTCGGCCGGCCAAGGCAGCGCCAATCCAGCCCGCCAGCGCATCGCCTGTCCCACCCGTAGCCAGCGCCGCGTTGCCGCTGGCGATGAGACGTGGCACTTCGCCGGGCGCTGCGACCACGCTGCCCGAGCCTTTGAGCACCACCACCGCCTGCCACCGCTCGGCCAGTTCTTGGGCGGCGCTCAGTCGGTTGCCCTGCACCTGTGCGGTGCTGCAGCTTAAGAGGCGTGCCGCTTCAAGTGGATGGGGTGTCATGACGGTGCGGCCCCAATCACGGCGGGCGCGGCAGGCTTCACGCCAGGCTGCATGGCGCAGGTCAGCGGTATCGGCCAAGGCGTTGAGTGCGTCGGCATCCAGCACCGCCGTGGGCGCATGGGCCAAGGCATCTGCCAGGGCTTCGCGCACCAAGGCGCCGCCGCCGCAACCGAGCACCGCAACGTGCGGCGACTGGGTGGCCCAAGGCAATTGAGCGGCGTCTAGTTGCATCAGTTCTGGCTGCGCTGGGTCTGCCGCTGCTTGGGGGCCTGTGAACTGGGCCACCCACACCCGACCCGCGCCGCCATGCAGGGCCGCGCGCGCTGCCAGCAGCGCCGCGCCACGCATCTGCGGCGCGCCGCCGATCACCCACACGTCGCCATGGCTGCCCTTGTGATTGCTGTGGGGCCGACGCGCCAAGGGCGCCAGCGGGTTTGGCTGCCAGAGCCAAGCGGCAACGGGGTCGTCGCCAGCGAGGTTGCACCCCAGGGCATCAAACCAAATCTGGCCGCAGGCGTCGCGGCCTGCAGCTGTAAACAGGCCTGGCTTGAGGCTGACCAAACTCAAGGTATGTTTTAGGCCTGTTACACCCTGAAATAGGGCGGAAGTACCTATATTTTCTATAGCGTCTGGTTGACCCAGTTGGTCGGCAGGGTAGCTACCCGTGTCCGCGCTCAGGCCGCTGGGCAGATCCACCGCCAACTGCACGCACGGCGCTTGGCGCAGTTGCGCCAGGGCTTGCAGCCAGCGCGGGTCAGACTGTGGCGTCAGCGGCCGGGCGCCGATGCCCAAAAGCGCGTCCACCGCCAAGTCGTCGGGCGACAAAGGCGGTGCTTCATCTACCCAATGCAAGCGCCCAGCCCCAACTTGTTGGGCAGCCGCCTGCAAGGCCCGCTGGCTGGCTTGGATGTCCGCAGTGCCTGCTTGGGCGGGCTCAAACCAAGTCACCCAGGTCTCGATGCCCCAAGCCACGAAATGGCTGGCCGCTTGCAGGCCATCACCGCCGTTGTGACCGGGCCCGCACAGCAGCCACACCCGCTGAGCATCGGGCGCCAGGGCGTGGCCCAACTGCGCCGCGCTCCAACCTGCGCGCCGCATCAGGGTGTGGGCTGGCAGGGCGGCTAGGTGGCGCTGTTCAATCAGGCGGGTGGTGGCCACGTCGAACAGGGGCCGTGTGGGGCCTGGCTGCAGCGCGGGCCCAGGCCCGCCAGACAAGATGCGCTGCGCGCTCATGGCGTGTGGGCCCTTACAGCGCTAGCACCCGCTGCAGGTCGAGTCCTTCCAGGTCCACCCCTGGATCGCGCCCCGCCACCCGGTCGGCCAAGGCGCGGGCGGATCCGCAAGACAGCGCCCAGCCGCTGGAGCCGTGCCCCAAATTCAGCCACAGGCCGGGCAGGCCGCTCGCGCCAATGATGGGCGGGCCGTCGGGCAGCATGGGGCGGGCGCCTTTCCATTCTTGCCAGACGGCGTCGCGGCGCACAGCGCCGGGAAACCAATCACCCAGCACCTTGTATAGCGTGTGCAAAGCGGCTGGGCGGCGTTCGTCAGCTTGCCCGCCAATGTCAGCCGAACCCGCCACCCGCACCCGTTGGCCCAGACGCGAAATGGCGACCTTGAAGCGTTCATCCATCACCGCGCTAATGGGGGCGTTCATGCCTTCGGCGATGGGTGCGCTGACCGAATAACCATGCACACCCACCAGCGGCAAGCGCAGGCCGCAGTCGGCCAGCAGCTGGGCCGATGCCAGACCGGCGCACAGCACCACCGCATCAAAGCTTTCAGTGCCGGGGGTCTGCGATGCCGCATCGGGCCCCAGGGCCTGTAGCGCCAAGCGCGTCGGGGTACCGGTGCTCAATGCCGCCACCCGGGTTTGGAAGCGAAAGGTGACCCCGGCCGCCTGGGCTGCGGCCTTTAGCAGCAGCGTGAATTGACGGCAATTGCCTACTTCGTCACGCGGGAGGTGAATGGCGCCAAACAGGGCTTGTTCAGGATTCAGGGCGGGCTCAATCCGCCGCGCGGCTTGGGCGTCCAGCTGAAAATGCACCGCGCCGGCTTCGCGCAGCACGGCCAGGCTAGGCTCCACTGCTTTGGCCTCAGCCACGGTGCGCAACAGCACCATGTAGCCGTCGGACCGCTCGTATTGCAGGTGCAAGCGCTGGGTGATCAGGTGCAGGCGCTGCTGGCTGTAAAACGCCAGACGCTGCAGCCGCCGACGATTAGCCAAGTAAATGTCGGGCTCACAGGCGCTCCAAAAGCGTCGCATCCAACCTAGCTCAGCCATTGACAAGGGCCAGCAAACCCGCACCGGTGAATGCGCCTGCCACATCATGCGCAAGACTTTGGCGGGCATGCCGGGCGCCGCCCAGGGCGTCACATAGCCCGGCGCCACCACCCCAGCGTTGGCGAAGCTGGTGCCCTCTGCGGCGGCTGAATTGCTGTCGAACACCGTCACCTCATGGCCGTCTTCACACAGCTCCCAGGCTGTGGTCACGCCCACCACCCCAGCGCCAATTACCGCGATGCGCATGCAAGGCTCCTGCTTTCAACAATCCAACCGCAGCCGACGGCGGTGAGGGCGCACAAACTGGCAGAGCAGGTCGAGACAAATCGGGTCATGAAGGAGAGCAAAAGCCTTTGGCCAAGGGACGGGGACAAACTGGCTTGAGGGTAAGCACGGAGGTGTCAGGTTATACTCGACGGGTTTTGCTGATTGCGCCGCGCAGACATGGGGTTTGCACAGGCAACAGCATCACCGGTGGACACGGCCAACTTGGCGCGCCTTTAGGGCGTGGCGTGATAGGCCTCACCGATTCGCGAACCGGCGAATTTCTGCATGGGGGTGCTAACCCGAATGCAGATCCTCAAGGTGTTGTGGGCCGTTTGATAGCGGTGCGCAATGAGCCGCCGAGTTCAAGACCTAACCTGATGGAGTTGTGAATCATGAACATGCGTGACATGCTGGAAGCCGGTGTGCACTTTGGCCACCAAACCCGCTTTTGGAACCCGAAGATGGCCCCGTACCTCTTCGGTTCCCGCAACAAAATCCACATCATCAACTTGGAGAAGTCGCTTCCGCTGTTTGAAGCGTCAGCCAAGTTTGCCCGCCAACTGGTGGCCAACCGCGGCACCATTTTGTTTGTCGGCACCAAGCGCCAGGCGCGCGACACCGTGGCCGCTGAAGCACAGCGCGCGGGCATGCCCTTTGTGGATCAGCGTTGGTTGGGCGGCATGCTCACCAACTTCAAGACGGTGAAGATTTCGCTCAAGCGCTTGAAAGACCTCAAAGCCCAACAAGAAGCAGGCTTGGAAGGCATGAGCAAGAAAGAACAGCTCACCTTTACCCGTGAACTGGAAAAGCTCGAAAAAGACATCGGCGGCATCCAAGACATGGGCGCGCTGCCCGATGCGCTGTTTGTGATCGACGTTGGCTTTCACAAGATTGCTGTGGCCGAAGCCAAGAAGCTGGGCATTCCGATCATCGGCGTGGTGGACTCCAACCACTCCCCCGAAGGCATCGACTACGTGATTCCCGGCAACGACGACTCGGCCAAGGCTGTGGCGCTGTACGCCAAGGGCATGGCCGATGCGGTGCTGGAAGGCAAGTCTGCTGCGGTAACCGAAGTGGTTCGCGCGGTTAGCGACGAAGCCAATGCCGACGGCGACGAGTTTGTAGAAGTGCAAGAGGGCAGCAACGCCTAAGGCGTACGTCATTTGCCCTGGCTGCGCCGCGTGGCATGACAAGGGGGCTCGCGGAGCCCCTTTTTTGAATCTGCGTGGCGCCACGCACCTGTTTTTGAATCGAATTTGACGGAGAAATCACTCATGACCGCCATCACCGCATCCATGGTCGCCGAACTGCGCGGTAAGACCGACGCTCCCATGATGGAATGCAAGAAGGCCTTGACTGAAGCCGCTGGCGACATGTCGCGTGCCGAAGAAATCCTGCGCGTCAAGCTGGGCAATAAGGCCAGCAAGGCGGCCGCCCGCATCACCGCAGAAGGTGTGGTGACTAGCTGTATTGAAGGTAATGTGGGCGCCCTGCTTGAAGTGAATTGCGAAACCGACTTCGTGTCTAAAAACGACAGCTTTTTGGCCCTGGCGGGCGCGGCCGCGCAGCTGATCGTGAAGCACAACCCCGCCGATTTGGCGGCGATGGGTGCGCTGGCCTACAGCCAAGACGGCTTTGGTCCCACGGTGGAAGACGTGCGCAAGGGCCTGATCGGCAAGATTGGCGAAAACATGTCCTTTCGCCGCTTCAAACGTTTTGCGACGGCGCCCAAACTGGTGAGTTATCTGCACGGCACCCGCATTGGCGTGATGGTGGAGTTCTCGGGTGAAGACGCTGCTGCCAAAGACGTGGCGATGCACGTGGCGGCCATGAAGCCGGTGTCGCTCACCTCCAACGAAGTGCCCACCGAGCTGATCGAAAAAGAGCGCGCTGTGGCCGTGGGCAAAGCCGAAGCGGACCGCTTGGCCGCGCAAGAAGCGGGCAAGCCCGCGCAATCGGCCGAGATCGTGGCCAAGCGCGTGGAAGGCGCCGTGCAGAAATACCTCAAAGAGGTGTCGCTGTTCAACCAGCCCTTTGTCAAGAACGACAAGCAGACCGTCGAGCAGATGCTCAAGGCAGCGGGCACCACCGTTAGCGGCTTCACGCTGTACGTGGTGGGCGAGGGCATTGAAAAGAAGGTCGACGATTTCGCTGCAGAAGTGGCGGCTCAAGTGGCCGCTGCCAAGGCCGCGCAGTAAGCTGTCGATTGTTTGTGTGTGGGCTCTGTGGCCAGAGCCGAAGACCTTTGCACGGAGCCCTTGCCAATGCCTGAATCGGCCCCCGTTTATCGCCGCGTGCTGTTGAAGCTCTCGGGTGAGTCGCTCATGGGTGACGACGCCTTTGGCATCAACCGGGCCACCATCGTGCGCATGGTCGACGAGATCGCCGAGGTCACCCGCATGGGGGTGCAACTGGCGGTGGTGATTGGCGGCGGCAACATTTTTCGGGGCATGGCGGGCGGCGCGGTCGGCATGGACCGTGCCACTGCTGACTACATGGGCATGCTGGCCACGGTGATGAATTCATTGGCGCTGGCCGATGCGATGAACAAGTCTGGCCTGATTGCGCGGGTGATGTCTGCGATTGCCATTGAGCAGGTGGTCGAGCCCTATGTGCGCCCCAAGGCCTTGCAGTACCTGGAAGAAGGCAAAGTGGTGGTGTTTGCTGCGGGCACCGGCAACCCGTTTTTCACCACCGACACGGCTGCCGCCTTGCGCGGCGCAGAGATTGGTGCCGAGGTGGTACTCAAAGCCACCAAGGTGGACGGCGTGTACACGGCCGACCCCATGAAAGACCCTAGCGCCACCCGGTTCGCGCAGTTGTCGTTTGATGAAGCCATGTCGCGCAATCTGGGCATCATGGATGCCACTGCTTTTGCCTTGTGTCGCGACCAGAAGTTACCGATCAAGGTGTTTTCAATCCTCAAGCATGGTGCGCTCAAACGCGTGGTGCTGGGGCAAGACGAAGGCACGCTGGTGTTTGTCGGGTAGGCATTCAGGGCCACTTGCACACCGGTCACCAGGAGACATAAAAATGCCCACAACGATTGCCGACATCAAAAAGAACTCTGACGCCAAGATGGATCAGTCCATCGACGCGTTCAAGAACCATTTGTCCAAGGTGCGCACGGGGCGCGCCAACCCGGCTTTGCTCGATTCGGTGCAAGTGGAGTACTACGGCTCCCACGTACCTTTAAGCCAAGTGGCCAACGTATCGCTTTTGGACGCCCGCACCATCAGCGTGCAGCCATGGGAAAAGGGCATGGGCGCCAAAATCGAAAAAGCCATTCGCGAAAGCGATCTGGGCCTGAACCCAGCGAGCATGGGTGACCTGATCCGCGTCCCGTTGCCGCCCATGTCTGAAGAGCGCCGCCGCGAACTGACCAAGGTGGTGCGCACCGAGGCTGAAGCCGCCAAGGTGGCAGTGCGCAACTTGCGCCGTGATGCCAATGAGGCGGTGAAGAAGCTCGTCAAAGACAAGGTCGCCACCGAAGACGACCAAAAGCGCGCCGAAGCCGATATCCAAAAAACCACCGACCGCCACATCGCCGAAATTGACAAGCTAACCGCTGCCAAGGAAGCCGACATCATGTCGGTTTGACGCAGCGCCTGCGTCGCTTGTTTGTTCCCACTGCGATGACGTCCGTACCGCATCACTTGGCCATCGTCATGGATGGCAACGGGCGCTGGGCCACCCGGCGTTTTCTGCCGCGTGTGGCCGGGCACCGGCAGGGCCTCGAAGCCCTTCGCCGTTGTGCCCGCGATTGCGCCGAGCGCGGGGTGCGGGTGCTGACGGTGTTTGCGTTCTCGTCTGAAAACTGGGCACGCCCGGCCGATGAAGTGTCGGGCTTGATGGATTTGCTGGCCTCGGCCTTGAGCCGTGAGGTGCCCGAGCTGTCACGCCAAGGCGTGCAGTTGCATTTTGTGGGTGATACGGCGGGGCTGACCGAACGCGTCGCCGACGGTCTGCGTCGGGCTGAGCAGGCCACCGCGCACAACCAGCGTTTGGTCCTGAACGTGTGCTTCAACTACGGCGGGCGATGGGACATCGCGCAGGCGGCCGCTAAGCTGGTAGCGCAGGGGCGCGAAATCACGCCCGACAACCTCGACGGCGCCATGGCGCTGGCCCACGTGCCGCACCCCGACATGCTTATTCGCACCGGCGGCGAATTGCGCTTGAGCAATTTCCTGCTCTGGCAATGTGCCTACAGCGAATTGGTGTTTACCGATTGCCTGTGGCCCGACTTTGACGGCGCGCGGCTAGACGACGCCCTGGCCCAGTACGCCCAGCGCCAGCGGCGTTTTGGCTTGGCACCTGAGCAGGCGCAGACGCTGGCCAAACACACGCTCGCGCAGGCGGCCCCTAGCGTCGCAGCGAATCCTGCCGTGACACCCCTGGTGGCGGCGCCACGCGCAGTCGCTTGAGTGCATTCGGGCTTGTCCGCTGGCACCCGCCGAGCGCGGTGGCTAAGGGCAATCGCCAGTGCCCGCCGCCTCATGCTGTGACAACCTGATCCCCCATTTGCGCGTGTTTCGCGCGCACACACCGGCTCATCCATCATTCGCCATGCTCAAGCAACGTGTCATTACCGCTGTGGTCTTGCTGGCGATTTTGCTGCCCGCGATGTTTCACAGCCGACCTGAGCCCTTTGCGGGCTTGGCTCTGGTCTTGATTGCCGCTGCCGTGTGGGAATGGGGGCGGCTCAATGGCTTGACGGGTGGCGCCGCGCTTGTGTTTGGGCTCAGCGCTGCGCTGGCCGGGGTGGCGGTTTGGTGGGGCGGCGCGCTAGATGAGCCACACCCGATTTTGTGGACCAGCGCCGCCGTGCTTTGGGTGATTGGCGGCGCGTGGTTGCTCGGCCGTGGGGTTGAGCGGTGGCCGCATCGGCCCTTGGCCCTGCGCTTGGTCGGCGGCTGGTTGGCATTGGTGGTGGCATGGCTGGCGGTGGCGCAGGCCCGCACCATTGGCGTGAGCTTCTTGTTGTCGATTTTGTTGCTGGTTTGGGTGGCCGATATTGCGGCGTACTTTGCCGGGCGGGCCTACGGCACCCGGCTGGTGCCGCGCCGCCTGGCCCCCAGCATCAGCCCCGGTAAAAGCTGGGAAGGCGTGATGGGTGGCCTGGCAGGTGTGCTGGCCTTGGCCCTGCTGTGGGTATGGGCAGCACCGCATTGGCCACTGCTGACGCCTAGCCTGTACACCCATTTGGAATCCTTAAGCCTGTGGGCCTTGGTGGCTACGCCCCTGGCCTTGGTGGGCATGAGTGTGGTGGGTGATTTGGTTGAATCTTTGGTTAAGCGCAGCGCGGGTGCCAAAGACAGCAGCCGCTTGCTGCCGGGGCACGGGGGAGTGCTGGATCGCATCGACGCGCTGCTGCCCACCGTGCCCATGGCCATGGCCTTGGCGGTTTGGTAGCAGTACGCATGACAGGCAAGCAAACAGTTCCGCACAAAAAGCGGGTGGCCGTGCTGGGCAGCACGGGTTCAGTGGGACGCAACACGCTAGACGTGATGGCGCGCCACCCCGACCGGTTTGAAGTGGTGGCGCTAGCGGCGGGCTCGCAAGTGCAAGCCTTGCGTGAGCAGGCCCTGCGCTTTCGCCCCCGCATGGTGGCGCTGGCCAACCCAGAGGCCGCCCGCGAGCTGGCTGGTCTTCTCAAGTCGGATCTGCCTGATACCGCCTGTTTATCGGCCGATAGTGCTATAGAAGATATAGCATGCAACGAACAAGTAGACGCCGTGATGGCCGCCATCGTCGGCGCGGCAGGCCTGCGCTCGGCACTGGCCGCAGCGCGCTCGGGCAAGCAATTGCTGCTGGCCAACAAAGAATCGTTGGTGGTGGGTGGTGCGCTGTTCATGCAGGCGGTGCGTGCGGGCGGCGGCGCGTTGTTACCCATTGACAGTGAACACTCCGCGATTTTTCAGTCACTGCCCGAAGACTCAGCCACTTGGGAGGCGAGGGTAGACAAACTCATCCTGACTGCATCTGGCGGCCCCTTCCGCACCCGCGATCCGGCCACGTTGCGGCACGTGACGCCCGCCGAGGCTTGCGCGCATCCCAATTGGCAGATGGGGCGCAAGATTTCGGTGGATTCGGCCACCATGATGAACAAGGCTCTTGAAGTGATTGAGGCGCGCCATCTGTTTAGCTTGCCGCCGCAAAGGCTTGATGTGGTGCTGCACCCGCAAAGCGTCATCCACAGCATGGTGCAGTACCGCGATGCATCGATCGTGGCGCAGTTGGGTACGCCCGACATGCGGGTGCCGATTGCCTATGGCCTGTCATGGCCCGATCGGATTGAAAGCGGCGCCGCTACGCTGGATTTTCAGCAGCTGGCCGCACTCACCTTTGAAGACATTCGCAGGCCCGATCATTTGCAGCGGTACCCCGGCCTGCAATTGGCGTGGGATGCACTGGCCGCGCCCGAAGGCACCACAGCGGTGTTGAATGCCGCCAATGAAGTCGCGGTGGAGGCGTTTTTGCAGTCGCGCATTCGATTTGACCAAATCCATGCGCTGAATGCCGCTACCCTGGGGGCGGTCTTGCCACGCACGCCACACACCGTGGATGATCTGCTGGCCATTGATGCTGAGGCCCGTCGGTGGGCCACCGAACAGATCGGGCGCCTTTAAACCCGGCGTTGACTTCGTCTGGCTTGGTGCGCCCGCACGGTGCCAAAATTGCGAACGGCGCCAATAGCTTGGTGTTGAACCGAAGCGGCATAACTGAATCTACTCAACCACCATGCTGCTCACCATCGTTGCCTTCGTCGTTGCCATCGGGGTATTGATCGCGGTGCATGAATACGGCCACTACCGCGTGGCGGTGGCCTGCGGCGTGCGGGTGCTGCGTTTTTCAGTGGGCTTTGGCCGCCCGCTCTTGCGCTGGCAACGGGTGGGATCACCGACCGAATTCGTCATCGGCGCCATTCCGCTGGGTGGCTACGTGCGCATGCTCGATGAGCGTGAAGGCCCCGTGCCGCCCGAACTGTTGGGCCAAGCTTTCAATACCCAGCCTCTCAAAAAGCGAGCTGCCATCGTGGCGGCCGGGCCGCTGGCCAACTTGCTGCTGGCGGCGCTGCTGTACGCGGTGGTCAGTTGGATCGGCGTGCAAGAGCCCGCTGCGGTGTTGTCGTCCCCACCGGCCACATCCTTGGCGGCCAAGGCTGGCTTACAGAGCGGCGAGCGGGTGGTGGGGATAGCGCGCATCACGCAAGGCAACCCGGCCGCCGTCGAGCCTGTGGTGTCGTTTGAGTCACTGCGCTGGTTTGTATCGCGGGCGGCCATCGACGGCCAACCGGTGCAGTTGCAAGTGGTGGCCGCAAGCGCGGACGGTCGGCCCCTTAGCGCCGATGCCCTTGGCGCGGCGTCCAAGCCCAGTCGCAGCGTGACTTTGCCCTTAGACACCATCGACGCCCGCGAGGTTGACGAATCCCTGCTGCGCCGCATCGGCCTGATAGCGCCCTACACCCCCGCCGTCATCGGTCGGGTGCAAGGGGGTAGTGCTGCCGAGCGCGCTGGGCTGCGCGAAGGCGACCGAGTGCTGGCAGTGCAAGGCCAAGCTGTCGGCGATGGGGCCGATTTGCGCCTGCGCATTCGCGCGTCTGGCGCGGCTACACCCGAAGGCGCTGAGCTGGTGGCGCCGCAAACATGGACTGTGGAGCGCGCTGGCCGCACCCTGAGCTTGACGGTGCAGCCCAAGGTGGTCACCGAGCGCGGCGAAAGGCTGGGCCGCATCGGCGCCTTTGTGGGTGGCCCGCCTGAGCAGGTCGATGTGCAGTCGGGCTTTTTCGATGGTCTGTGGCGCGGGGTGGAACGCACGGCTGAGGTGAGTGCGCTCACGCTGCAAATGATGTGGCGCATGCTGATTGGCGAGGCGTCGCTTAAAAACCTGTCGGGCCCCATCACGATTGCCGACTACGCGGGCAAGTCGGCCAGCCTGGGGTTCACCCAATACTTGGTGTTTCTGGCCCTGATCAGCGTTAGCCTGGGCGTGCTCAATCTGTTGCCGCTGCCGGTTCTCGATGGCGGCCATCTCATGGTTTACAGTTGGGAAGCCTTGAGTGGCCGCCCGGTGTCTGAGGTGTGGCTTGATCGTTTGCAGCGCGGCGGCGTCGCGGTGTTGCTGATGATGATGTCCATCGCCTTGTTCAACGATGTCACGCGGCTGCTCGGATAAAGCCCCTGGCGCAGCGGCCCCGCTGGGTTGATCTCGCCAAGGGCGCTCCGTTACTGACGCCCCAGCTCGCGTGCACCCATGCCCATGACTTCTCGCCCTCTGCCAGCGCCTGCTTCGCAGGCCCGCTTGGCTGAACCCGCCACTTCTGCTTTTCGGTCGCATCGGCGTTGGAAAAAGCCTTTGGCGCTGTGTGTGGCGCTGGCACTCAGCACCCAACTGGCGTGGGCCCAGAACTTCACCGTGCGGGACATCCGGGTGGAAGGTCTGCAGCGGGTGGAGCCCGGCACCGTGTTTGCCACGCTGCCCATCCGCGTAGGGGACAACTACACCGACGACCGCGGCGCTGTAGCCATTCGGGCGTTGTTTGCCCTGGGCCTGTTTACCGATGTGCGCTTGGAGGTTGACGGCGACGTGTTGGTCGTGGTGGTGCAAGAGCGCCCCAGCGTGGCAGCGGTTGATTTTTCGGGCAACCGCGAGTTTGACGCCGACGCCCTGCGCAAAAGCCTGCGCGAAATCGGCCTGACCGAAGGCCGCCCGTTTGATCGCGCGCTGGCCGACCGGGCCGAGCAAGAAATCAAGCGCCAGTACATCAACCGCAGTCTGTATGGCGCAGAGGTGACCACCACCGTCACGCCCATTGACCGCAACCGGGTAAACATTTCGTTTGCCGTAGTCGAAGGGGCGCCTGCGCGCATCAAGTCGATACAGATCGTGGGCGCCAAGGCTTTTCCTGAAAAAGAGCTGCTGGGCCTGCTGGAGTTGGACACGGGCGGCTGGCTGAGCTGGTACACCAAGTCCGATCGTTATTCGCGCCAAAAGCTCACCGCCGACACCGAAACGCTGCGCTCCTATTACTTGGCTCGCGGCTATCTGGAATTCCGCGTGGATTCCACCCAGGTGGCCATTTCGCCCGACAAGCAAGACATCACCATCACCTTGAACGTCACCGAAGGCAACCGCTTTGTGGTGGACTCGGTCAAGCTAGAGGGCGACTACCTAGACCGGCCAGATGACTTTCAGGCCTTGGTCAAGATTCGTCCCGGCGAGCCCTACAACGCCGACGATGTGAACGCCACGGTGCAGGGCATGACCAACCTCTTTGGCGGCTTTGGTTTTGCCTTTGCCCGGGTGGAGCCGCGCACCGATGTCGATCGCGCCAACAACCGAGTGTCGATTGCGCTGGTGGCCGAACCTGCACGCCGTGTGTATGTGCGTCGCATCAACGTGGCGGGTAACACCCGCACGCGCGACGAAGTTATCCGCCGTGAGTTTCGGCAGTTTGAATCAGCCTGGTACGACGCTGAGCGCATTCGCCTGTCGCGCGACCGAGTGGATCGCTTAGGTTTTTTCAACAGCGTCAACATTGAAACCCAAGAGGTGTCTGGTGCACCCGATCAGGTGGACTTGACGATCACTGTGGCCGAAAAACCCACTGGCAGCTTTCAGTTGGGCGCCGGGTTCTCAAGCGCGGAGCGGGTGTCGGTGTCCTTTGGCATCAAGCAAGAAAACGCTTTTGGTTCTGGCAACTATCTGGGCTTGGAACTCAACACCAGCAAGTTCAACCGCACGGCAGTCATCAGCACCGTTAACCCGTACTTCACCCCTGAGGGTATCTCGCGGGCGCTGGACGTGTACTACCGCACCTCGCGCCCGTACAACGATCAAGGCGGTAACTACGAACTGATCACCACTGGCGCCAGCATTCGCTTTGGCGTGCCGTTTACAGAAGTCGATACCGTCTTTTTTGGCGGTGGTCTGGAGCGCACCCGTATCAAGCCAGGCACCAACATCCCGGCGGCCTACCTCGCCTACGCAGATCGTTTTGGGGCCAGCAGCACAGCCTTCCCGCTTACCCTGGGTTGGGCCCGCGACAACCGTGATTCAGTGCTCGCGCCGACCACCGGGCGGCTGCAACGCCTGAACGGTGAATGGGGCATCGGCGGTGATGCCCGGTACTTGAAGGGCAGCTACCAGTTCCAACAATACGTGCCGCTCAATCGCCAGTTCACCGTAGCCTTTAACAGCGAGGTGGGCTGGGGCAAGGGCTTGTCGCAACGGCCTTATCCGGTGTTCAAGAACTTCTACTCGGGCGGCCTGGGCACGGTGCGTGGCTTCGAGCAAGGCACCTTAGGCCCGCGCGACGTTACCGGTTCCACCATTGGCGGCTCCAAGAAGATCAACCTCAATGCCGAGGTGATCACGCCCTTCCCGGGTGCGGGCAACGATCGCACGCTGCGCATGTTTGGCTTTATGGATGTCGGTAACGTGTTCGGTGAAGACGAACGAGTGCGCTTTGGCGAACTGCGTGCGTCCGCCGGCATCGGGGTGAGTTGGATCTCTCCGGTGGGCCCGCTCCGGGTGGCACTGGCGCGGCCCGTGCGCAGCTTTGCGGGCGATAGAATTCAACGCTTTCAATTCCAGATCGGAACCGCGTTTTGAAGAAGCTTTTCTCAGTTGTTCGGGTGGCCGTTTGTGGTGCGGGCGTGGCTTTGGTCATGGCCGCCAGCGCACCGGCGTTCGCCCAAGAGTTCCGCATCGGCTTTATCAACACCGATCGCTTGCTCAAGGAGGCCGCGCCCGCCAAGGCGGCCCAAGCCAAGTTGGAAACCGAATTCGCTCGGCGCGACAAAGAAATCAACGACCAGACCACCGCCCTGCGTACAGCGTCTGAGCGATTTGACCGCGAAGCGCCCACCTTGTCCGAAAGCCAGCGCAACACGCGCCAGCGCCAATTGGTTGATCAAGACCGCGAGCTGCAGCGCAAGCGCCGCGAGTTTCAAGAAGACCTGAACGTGCGCAAAAACGAAGAGCTGCAAGCCGTGTTGGAGCGCGCCAACCGCGTCATCAAGCAGGTGGCTGAAGCCGAAAAGTACGACGCCGTCCTGCAAGAAGCGGTGTACCTGAACCCCAGGCACGACATCACCGACAAAGTCATCCGCGCGCTCAATGCCGCTGGCGCGGCCTCTGGCGCCCCCAACCGCTGAGGGCGCGGTGAGGTGCCCCGTCGGCTGTTTCGCTCGGAACATGCCTTGAGCCACTCAGGGCTGCTGCGTGATCTGACAGGCCCCATTTGCGGGCCTGTTGTCTTTGTGGCGCCTTCTGGCGGCGCTGTTGCCTTCACATGACCGCAGCGCCACCTGTTTCTTTGGCGGTACTGGTGCAAGCCATGGGTGGCCAGGTGTGGTGGCCCGAGAGACGCGGCGCGCCATGGCCGGGTGCAGATGCCGTGCGCGCCAACGAGGCCATGCGCAAGCGTCAGGCGCTTGCCATGGCAGCCCCCATCACCCAACTGGGTACGCTAAGCGAGGGCGACACGAACTGCGTGGGGTTTTTGTCCAACCCTCGCTACCAGGGCGAACTGGCCACCACCCGCTGCGCCGTCGTGCTGGTGCGATCTGCTGACTTGGGCCCCGCAGCCACGGCATCACCAGCGGCACATCGCGCACCAAGCGCTAGCGCTGGCAGCGCCGCGCTCGAGCACATACCGATTTATTGGCTGGTGGACGATCCCTATCTGGCATTCGCCCGGCTCACGCAGTGGTGGCGAGCCCGTCAGTTGGCGCAGCGACCGTCCGAGCCATTGGTACACCCCAGCGCGGTGGTTCACCCCTTGGCGCGGGTGCATCCCAGCGCCCGCATTGGCCCGCTGTGCGTGGTGGAGCGCGACGCGGTCATTGGCGCTGACACCCGCCTGGCGGCCCGTGTCACCGTGGGCGAAGGCTGCACCCTGGGCGATCGCTGCATCGTGCACAGCGGAGTGGTGATCGGCGCCGACGGATTTGGCTTTGCGCCGCACCAAAGCCAGTGGGTGAAGATTGAGCAACTGGGCGCGGTACGCATTGGCCACGATGTGGAAATTGGCGCCAACACCTGCATTGATCGCGGCGCTTTGTCCGACACGGTGTTGGAAGACGGCGTCAAGCTCGACAACCTCATTCAGATTGGCCACAACGTGCACATCGGCGCCCACACCGCCATGGCCGGTTGCGTGGGGGTGGCAGGCAGCGCACGCATCGGGGCGCATTGCACAGTGGGTGGTGGCGCGATCATCTTGGGGCACCTCAGCGTAGGCGACGGGGTGCACATCTCCGCAGCGTCGGTGGTGACGCGCTCGATCACCCAACCCGGGCTGTACAGCGGCTTCTTTCCGATTGACGACAATGCGTCTTGGGAAAAGAACGCCGCCAGCCTGCGTCAGTTGCACACCCTGCGCGACCGCGTCCGTGCGCTTCAGCGCCAGGTCGATTCACTTACCCCGCCCGACTCCAAAGCCTGAATCGCAGGCTGGCTCCCTGGGCCACTCGCTTGCCCTTTTGTTGCGCCACACACCATGACAATGGACATTCACGAAATCCTCAAGCAGCTGCCTCACCGATACCCGATTCTGTTGGTGGACCGCGTACTTGAGATTGAAAAAGGCAAGCGCATCCTGGCGCTGAAAAACGTCACCATCAACGAGCCCCATTTTGTGGGGCACTTTCCGCATCGGCCCGTGATGCCTGGCGTGTTGATGATTGAAGCCATGGCCCAGGCGGCCGCGCTGCTGTCGTTTCATATGCTGGGCACCAAGCTCGACGATCAAACCGTGTACTACTTTGCGGGTATTGATTCGGCCCGCTTCAAGCGGCCGGTAGAGCCGGGTGACCAGCTGCTGCTTGATGTCACCTTGGACAAAGTACGCGTGGGCGTCTACAAGTTCACCGGTGTCGCCCGCGTGGGTGACGCCGTGGCTTGTGAGGCGCAGTTTCTGTGCACCATGCGCCGGGTGGGCTGATGGGCATCCACGCGACTGCGCTTGTGGATCCACGGGCCGAGCTTGACAGCACCGTCAGCGTTGGCGCCTACACCGTGATTGGCGCGGGTGTGCGCATTGGCGCCCACACCCGCATTGGTTCGCACTGCACCATCGACGGCCCCACCACCCTGGGTGAACACAACACGGTGGCCCACCACGCCGCGCTGGGCGGCGCGCCGCAAGACATGAAATACCGCGACGAATCGACGTCGCTAGAGATCGGTCACCGCAACACCATCCGCGAATTCGTCACCTTCAACCGGGGCACGGTGCAAGGCGGCGGTGTCACCCGATTGGGTCACGACAACTGGGTGATGGCCTATGTGCACTTGGCCCACGACTCGCAGGTGGGCAGCCATTGCATCTTGGCCAACAACGCCACCCTGGCGGGCCATGTGGTGCTGGGTGACTGGGTCATCTTGGGGGGGCTCACCGGGGTGCATCAGTTTTGCCGGGTGGGCTCACATGCCATGACGGGCTTTCAAAGCCACGTCAGCCAAGATGTGCCACCTTTCATGATGGTCTCGGGCAACCCTTTGGGTGTGCATGGTTTCAATATTGAAGGTTTGCGGCGGCGTGGTTTTTCGCGCGACCGCATCGCGCGGGTGAAACAAATGCACCGGCTGCTTTACCGCGACGGGCTCACCCTAGACGCTGCCCGGCAAGCCATCGCAGATTTGCCCAGTGATGGCGTGGCTGCCGATGACCTCGCCGCCGCACAGGCCGATCAGCGGTTGATGCTGGACTTCTTGTCCGTGGCCGGGCGCGGCATTGCGCGCTAATGGCTTGTGTGCCCGATTGGCCTGCAGAGCCCTATTTGATTGCCCAAGCAGCTATCAAAAGTGTAGCGATTCCCTGATATGGTGTGTGCATGAAGCTGGCTGCCATTGCGGGTGAAGCCTCAGGAGATTTGCTGGCAGCGCTTTTGCTGGGTGGCCTGCGCACCCGTTGGCCGCAGATGCAAACCTATGGTGTGGGTGGCTCGGCGATGGCGGCGCAAGGCTTTGTGGCTTGGCAGTCCTACGAGCGCTTGGCGGTGCGGGGCTATGTGGAAGTCTTCAAAAGCCTGCCCGGCTTGCTGCGCCTGCGCCGCCAGTGGCGTGATCGATTGCTCAGTGCTGCGGAGCGCCCCGATGTGTTTGTGGGGGTGGATGCCCCCGACTTCAACCTAGAACTGGAAGCGCAACTCAAAGCCGCAGGCGTGCCCACCGTGCACTTTGTGTGCCCCAGCTTCTGGGCTTGGCGGCCCGAGCGTGCGGCCAAGATGGGCCGCAGCGCGCAGCATGTGCTGTGCCTGTTTCCCTTCGAGCCCGCCCTGTTAGCGCAACACGGCATTG
>JAAFIY010000037.1 GCA_013297985.1 Comamonadaceae bacterium
CGCTTGCGCAGCAGGCCCGGCCGCACTATCGAAAGCTGGCTCGGTGTTCCACAACAAGGCGGCCTTCAGAGCGCCCGGCGCCAACATGGCGGCGGCGTTCAAGCCGCCTTGCTGAGCTTGCGCGCCCATCAATTGGGCCCCCACCGTGTTGGCGGCTTCGGTGAGATAACCCACGGTGGCACCCGCTTGCGCTGCGATCCAATGCGCCAGCGCCAAGAGGGAGTCTGCCTGCGCGTGGTGAGCGGCAGCGTTGCCGAGCAGCACGGCTTTACGCTCACCCGACAGCAAAGACGCCGCGATCTCTTGCGCGAGCGCGGATGGTTCAGCCTGCAAGGGTGCCACAACGCCGGTGCGCTGGGCAATAGCCGCCGCTACCTGAGCCAGAGACAGCACCCAGTCAGAGGCCGGGGTCGCCATGTGGTGGGCCACGGGCATGGCCCAGTCGTCTTGCCGGTCGTGCAAACGCGACACGCGGCAACCCGACTTGGTCGCCTGGCGCAAGCGCACCGACATCAAGGGATGGTCTTTGCGAACGTTAGAGCCCACCACCAGCACGCGCTGCAATTGCGACAGCGCCTTGATTGGCATGCCCAACCAGCGCGCCACACCCGCGGGTGCAGCGGCAAAGTCAGCCCGGCGCAGGCGATGGTCGATGTTGTCGCTGCCCAAGCCACGCACCAAAGCGCTCAGCATGAAGAGTTCTTCAACACTGCTGTGCGGGCTTACTAGCGCGCCAATGCGGGCAGCACCATGCGTGTCGCGGATCTGTTTGAGGCCATTGGCCACGTACTCCAAAGCCGTCTGCCAATCGACTTCGCGCCACTGGCCACCCTGTTTGAGCATGGGCGCCGTCAGCCGCTCGTCGCTGTTGAGCGCTTCGTACGAAAAACGGTCCCGGTCGGCGAGCCAGCATTCGTTAACGTCATCGTTTTCCAAGGGAACAACGCGCATCACCCGGTTGTTTTTGACTTGTACGACGAGGTTGGCGCCCACGCCGTCGTGCGGGCTGATGGACTTGCGCCGACCCAACTCCCAGGTGCGCGCGCTGTAGCGAAAAGGCTTGCTGGTCAGCGCGCCCACCGGGCAGATGTCGATCATGTTGCCCGACAGTTCCGAATCGATGGTGTCGTCCACCACCGTGGTGATTTCGGAGTGTTCGCCACGGTGAACCATGCCAAGCTCCATCACCCCGGCAATCTCTTGGCCGAAGCGCACGCAACGGGTGCAGTGGATGCAGCGGCTCATTTCTTCCATTGAGACTAGCGGGCCGACGTCTTTGGGCATCACCACGCGCTTTTCCGCGTCATAGCGGCTGCTGGATCCGCCGTAGCCCACGGCCAAGTCTTGCAACTGGCATTCGCCGCCCTGATCGCAGATGGGGCAATCAAGCGGATGGTTGATGAGCAAAAACTCCATCACCGACTGCTGCGCCTTGATGGCCTTGTCGCTCTTGGTGCGCACGATCATCCCCTGCGTCACCGGCGTGGCGCAGGCTGGCATCGGCTTGGGGGCCTTTTCCACATCGACCAAGCACATGCGGCAGTTGGCCGCAATCGACAGCTTCTTGTGATAGCAAAAGTGCGGCACGTACACGCCCGTCTTATCGGCCGCATGCATCACCATGCTTCCCTCGGGTACCGAGACCTTGCTTCCGTCTAGTTCAATTTCAACCATGTCAGCTCTCTGGCTCCGCCCTTAAGCACGCGCGGCCAACTCAGCAGGCTGAGCAGCGCGGATCTTGGCTTCAAACTCGGTGCGGAAGTGTTTGATCATGGCCCGCACGGGCATGGCTGCCGCATCGCCCAGGGCACAAATGGTGCGGCCCTGGATGTTGTCGGCAATCGAGTTGAGCAAATCCATGTCTGAGCTGCGGCCCTCGCCGCGATCAATGCGATCCACCAGCCGCCACAACCAGCCCGTACCTTCGCGGCACGGCGTGCATTGGCCACAGGACTCATGCATGTAGAAGTAAGACAGGCGCTTGAGCGACTCAACCATACAGCGCGAGTCGTCCATGACGATCACCGCACCAGAACCCAACATCGAGCCCGCCTTGGCAATCGAGTCGTAGTCCATGGTGCATTCCATCATGATGGATGCGGGCAGCACAGGCGCAGACGATCCGCCCGGAATCACCGCCTTGAGCTGGCGCCCCTTGCGCACACCGCCCGCAAGCTCGAGCAGCTTGGCAAACGGCGTGCCCATCGGCACTTCGTAGTTGCCGGGCAACTCCACATCACCCGACACCGAATAGATCTTGGTGCCACCGTTGTTGGGTTTGCCGCACGCCAAGTAGGCCGCGCCGCCATTGCGGATGATCCACGGCACCGCTGCGAACGTCTCGGTGTTGTTGATCGTGGTGGGCTTGCCGTACAAGCCAAAGCTGGCGGGAAACGGCGGCTTAAAGCGGGGCTGACCTTTCTTGCCTTCGAGCGACTCGAGTAAGGCCGTTTCTTCACCGCAGATGTAGGCGCCAAAGCCGTGCGATGCGTGCAACTGAAAACTGAAGCTGCTACCCAAAATACGATCGCCCAGATAGCCTGCAGCTCGGGCTTCCTCCAGCGCCTCCTCAAACCGGTCATAGGTCTGAAAAATCTCGCCGTGGATGTAGTTGTAGCCCACCGAAATACCCATCGCATAAGCCGCGATGGCCATGCCTTCAATCACGATGTGGGGGTTGAACTGCAAGATATCGCGGTCTTTGCAGGTACCCGGCTCGCCTTCGTCCGAGTTGCACACCAGATACTTTTGCCCCGGAAACTGCCGGGGCATAAAGCTCCACTTCAAGCCGGTGGGAAAGCCTGCGCCCCCACGGCCGCGCAATGCAGATTCTTTGACGGTGGCGATCACTTGGTCTTGGCTGAGGCCCTCGCCACCATCAAAGCCCAGAATTTTGCGCAGCGCCTGATACCCGCCGCGCGCTTCATACTCTTTCAGCCGCCAGTTGGTGCCGTCCAGATCAGCGTAGATCTGCGCGTTGAGGTGGCGGCCATGAAAACAGGTCTGAACACCCGTGGCGGCAAACTGGTCCAAGACTTGTTGCGCGTTCATGCGGGGGCTCCTGCGCGCTTGAGGCCATCGACCAATTGATCCAGCTTTTCGTGGCTCATAAAGCTGCACATGGTGCGGTCATTGACCAGCAGCACCGGTGAATCGGCGCAGGCGCCCAAGCATTCGCTTTGCTGGATGGTGAAGAGGCCGTCTGCCGTGGTGCCGCCCATCTCAACCCCGAGCTTGTGGCACAAATGATTTAGCGCCTTTTGCCCGTCACGCAACTGGCATGGCAGGTTGGTGCAGACGTTGATCTTGTAGCGACCCACCGGCTGCTGGTTGTACATGTTGTAGAAGGTGGTGACCTCATGCACAGCAATGGCGGGCATGCCCAACGCGTCAGCCACTTGCCGCTCGCTTTCTTCACTGACCCAGCCGCGCTCTTGTTGAACGATGGCCAAACAAGCCATGACAGCTGACTGCTTTTGGTCAGCCGGGTATTTAGCCACCTCGGTCGCAAAGCGCTGGCGCATGGCGTCCGTGAGTTCGGGGGTGGCAGCGTGCGCGGTGCTCATCGGTCAATCTCTCCAAACACGATATCCATAGTGCCGATGACCGCCACCGCGTCGGCAATCATGTGGCCGCGCGACATTTCGTCCATGGCCGCGAGGTGCGCAAAGCCTGGCGCCCGAATCTTGAGCCGATAGGGCTTGTTAGCGCCGTCACTGACGATGTAGATGCCGAATTCGCCTTTGGGGTGCTCCACCGCCGCGTAAGCCTCGCCTTCGGGCACGTGAAAGCCTTCGGTGAAGAGCTTGAAGTGGTGGATCAACTCCTCCATGCTCGACTTCATGGACTCGCGGCTCGGCGGGGCCACCTTGTGGTTGTCGGTGATCACCGGACCGGGGTTGGCACGCAGCCAGTCCACGCACTGCTTGATGATGCGGTTGGACTGCTTCATTTCTTCCATGCGCACCAAATAACGGTCGTAGCAGTCGCCTGTCTTGCCCACCGGAATATCGAAGTCCAAGCGGTCATACACCTCATAGGGCTGCTGCTTGCGCAGGTCCCAAGCGATGCCCGAACCGCGCAACATGGCGCCGGTAAAGCCCAGGTTCAGCGCGCGCTCGGGCGTCACCACGCCAATCCCCACCGTGCGCTGCTTCCAAATGCGGTTTTCTGTCAGCAGACCGTGGTATTCCTCAAGGTACTTGGGGAAGCGCTGGGTGAAGCCCTCAATGAAATCCAGCATTGAGCCTTGCCGATTGGCGTTCATCTCTTCAAGAGCACGCGCATTTCGGATCTTGCTGGCCTTGTACTGGGGCATCGAATCGGGCAGATCGCGATACACACCGCCAGGACGGAAATACGCTGCGTGCATGCGTGCGCCTGACACCGCCTCATAGCAGTCAAACAGGTCTTCACGCTCGCGGAAGGCGTACAAAAAGATCGTCATCGCGCCGCAATCCAGCCCGTGACAGCCAAGCCAAAGTAAGTGGTTCAGCAGCCGGGTGATCTCGGCAAACATCACGCGGATGTACTGGGCGCGCACAGGCACCGGGAGATCCAGCAGCTTTTCAATGGCTAGGCAGTACGCGTGCTCGTTGGCCATCATGGACACATAGTCCAAGCGGTCCATGTAAGGCAGTGACTGGATGTAGGTCTTGCTTTCAGCCAGCTTTTCAGTAGCGCGATGCAACAAGCCAATGTGGGGATCGGCGCGTTGAATAACCTCGCCGTCTAACTCAAGCACCAAGCGCAGCACACCGTGGGCCGCCGGGTGCTGGGGTCCGAAGTTCAGGGTGTAGTTCTTGATTTCAGCCATGGCTTGCCTTCAGCGACGCCCCGGCGCACCGCCGTACTTTTCTTCGCGAATGATGCGCGGCGTGATCTCACGCGGCTCAATGGTCACGGGCTGATAAATCACTCGGCGCTGCTCCGGGTCGTAGCGCATTTCGACGTGGCCCGAAGTCGGGAAGTCTTTGCGGAACGGGTGACCGATGAATCCGTAATCAGTGAGGATGCGACGCAAGTCTTCGTGGCCTTCGAAGACGATGCCAAACAAGTCAAACGCTTCGCGTTCAAACCAATTGGCCGCCGCCCACACCGAACACATCGACGCAACACAGGGGAAGTCGTCGTCTGCAGCAAATACCTTGAGTCGCACGCGCTGGTTAAGCGAAACCGACAGCAGGTGCAACACCACTGCATAGCGAGCGCCATCCCACTGGCCATCGCGGTAATCGCAATAGTCCACCCCGCACAGGTCGATCAATTGCTCAAACGCGCATTGAGGGTGGTCGCGCAGCTGCTGCGCGGCAGCCAGGTAGTCAGTCGAGGCGACCACTACCGTTACCTCGCCCGCCGATACCTTCACCGAACGGGCCAGACCGCCCAGAGCAGCGACCAAGTTGTCGCGCAACACATCGACGTGAATTGCATGCGTCATGCGGTTGCCCTTCACGTCCGAGCGATCGTCTGAGTACGACGAATCTTTTGCTGCAGCTGGATGATGCCGTACATCAGCGCTTCTGCCGTAGGCGGGCAACCGGGCACGTACACATCCACCGGCACGATGCGGTCGCAGCCGCGCACCACCGAATAGCTGTAGTGGTAGTAGCCCCCGCCATTGGCGCACGAACCCATAGAGATCACCCAACGAGGTTCACTCATCTGGTCATACACCTTGCGCAAAGCTGGGGCCATCTTGTTGCACAGTGTGCCGGCCACAATCATCAAATCAGACTGGCGCGGGCTGGGTCGAAACACCACGCCAAAGCGGTCTAAGTCGTAACGGGCCGCTCCCGCGTGCATCATTTCGACAGCACAGCAGGCCAGACCAAATGTCATGGGCCACAGCGACCCCGTCTTGGCCCAGTTCACCACCGAGTCGTAGGTGGTGGTGATGAAGCCTTCTTTCAGAACACCGTCAACGGCCATGGGCCTGTGCTCCCAATTGGGGCCGACAAGGAAGCCGATGGGGGCACGAAGATCGCCGCGCCCACGTGGTCATTCCCAGTCCAGCGCGCCCTTCTTCCATTCGTACACAAAACCGACGACCAAGATGGACAGAAACACCATCATGGCCCAGAACCCGGTGGGTCCAATTTCCTTGAGCGACACCGCCCAGGGAAACAGGAACGCGATCTCTAGGTCAAACAAGATGAACAAGATGGCTACCAAGTAGTAGCGCACATCGAACTTCATGCGGGCGTCTTCAAAGGCTTCGAAGCCGCATTCGTACGGGGAATTCTTGGCCGTATCCGGCCGATTGGGGCCCAACACGTAGCCCAACACCTGAGGGACCACGCCGACGCCAATGCCCACCAAGATGAACAACAAAACGGGCAAATAGGCTTCGAGACTCATGGAGCAGCAGTGATGCAGTTGAGCAGCAAGCGTGGATGAACCTGAGGTTGGTGCCGTCGGCGAGACTCGAACTCGCACAGCTTTCGCCACTACCCCCTCAAGATAGCGTGTCTACCAATTTCACCACGACGGCGGCGTGCTTCAGAGGCGCATTGCGCGAGGGATTTGCGCTAGTTCAAGCGCCCCCAAAACACTTCGGAGTTTAGCCCGAAAAGGGGGGCTTTTCTGTGGGGCTTAGGACAGTTTGCGAACCCCGCAGAGAGCCCAAGCGGGCCGTCTGGGCCCGCACACCGCACCCGCAGCCAAGTTCAACGAGCGGGTACGGAGTCCGACGGCTTGGCGGGTGCAGGGATGGGCACCGCACCGGTTGCAGGCGCAGCGGGCGACGCCGGAGCGGCCACGCCAGGGGCGGCCGTACCGGGAATCTGCGACGGCGTGCCCGGCACCACCGGTGCGGCCGGCGCTTCCAGCACACTTCCAGACGGCGCCGCGACCGGCTTGGCATTGCCAAAGTAAGCCAGCGCCAGGGTGCAGCCAAAGAACACGGTAGCCAGCACTGCGGTGCTGCGCGACAAGAAGTTGGCGCTGCCCGACGCGCCAAACAGGCTGCCCGATGCGCCGCTGCCGAACGCGGCGCCCATGTCGGCGCCTTTGCCGTGCTGCACCAGGATCACGCCAATCATGGCCAAGGCGCTCAGAATCTGAACAGCCAACAGAAGGTTCAACAAGATCGTCATGGTCACACTCAAACGTTAAATGGTTCTCTAAGCTCGTTGGCACCCGCGCCGCAGCGCGCAGACCTTCAGGCTATCGCACGACGGGCGGCACGCTCAGCAGCCGCCCCAATGATCGAAAGAAAGTCCGCGGACTTCAAAGACGCGCCGCCCACCAAGCCGCCGTCCACATCGGGCTGGGCAAGCAAATCAGCCGCATTGCCCGCATTCATGCTGCCGCCGTAGACAATCCGCACCCGCGCCGCTGCTTGGGCTTGTGCCGCCGACAGCTGTTGCCGCAACGAGGCATGCACCTCTTGCGCTTGGGCCGGCGTCGCCGTGCGCCCAGTGCCGATGGCCCACACGGGCTCATACGCCACCACGATTTCACTGGTGCAGGGCCCCAACACCGACACCACGGCCGCCAACTGCCTGCGCACCACCGTTTGGGTTTGCCCGGCGTCGCGCTCAGCCAGCGATTCCCCCAGGCACACCACCGGTGTCAGGCCGTGCGCCAGGGCTTGCTGCGCTTTGGCTGCCACGGCCGCATCGGTTTCGCCGTGGTACTGCCGCCGCTCTGAGTGCCCCACCAAGACATAGCGCACACCAAACTCGCGCAGCATGCTGGCCGACACTTCACCGGTGTAGGCCCCGCTGGCATGGGCCGACACATCTTGTGCGCCCCACGCCATTTGGCCACCCGCCAAGCGTTGCTGCATCTGGCCCAAGAAAACGGCCGGCACACACACTCCCGCGTCCATAGCGCCAGCGCTGGTGGTCAAGCCCGCAGTTATGGCGTTGAGCAGGTCCAAGTTGGCCGGCAAGGAGCCGTTCATCTTCCAGTTACCAAGGACGAGTGGGCGCATCTCAGACCTCACCATGTCAACACAATCTTGCCGATGTGGGCGTTGGATTCCATCAGCCTGTGCGCCCCCACCGCACCCCCACCGTCGGAGTTGGTGTCGCCTGCAGCAAACTGGCTGTGAATCACGGGTTGCACGCGGCGCTGCGCCAATAAAGGCCAAACATGCTGGCGCAGCGACTGCGCAATGGCTGCTTTGAACGCCACCGGGCGCGGCCGCAAGGTCGAGCCGCTGATGGTCAGCCGCCGACGCAGCACCGCGCCTGCATTGATGCGGGCGTCTACACCGCCTTGCACCGCAATGATCACCAAGCGGCCGTCGTCGGCCAGGGCTTCTAAATCGCGCGCCACGTAGTCACCGGCGACCATGTCCAAGATGACATCGACGCCGCGCCCGTTGGTCAGACGCTTGACTTCGGCCACAAAGTCATGGGTGCGGTAGTTGACGCCGTGCTGCGCCCCCAGCTTCACACAGGCCGCACATTTGTCGTCGCTGCCGGCTGTGACGATGACGGGGTTACCTCGCGCCGCCGCTAGTTGGATGGCAGTCACCCCGATGCCGCTGCTGCCGCCATGCACCAGCAAGGTTTCACCGGGCTGTAGGCGGGCCCGGTCGTACACATTGCTCCACACCGTAAAGAAAGTCTCGGGCAGCGTGGCCGCTTCGATGTCGCTCCAGCCCTGGGGCACCGGCAGACACTGGCCCACCGGCGCCACACACCACTGCGCATAGCCGCCCCCGGCCACTAAGGCACACACCCGGTCGCCCACCGCAAGACCCGCAAGCTGCATCGCCGACGCATCACCTGATTCAATGACGCCCGCTACTTCCAAGCCCGGCAAATCAGACGCACCGGGCGGCACGGGGTACAGCCCAGTGCGCTGCAGCACGTCGGGCCGATTCACGCCGCTGGCCGCCACGCGAATCAGCACTTCGTCCGCACCCGCCAGCGGGCGCGGGCGCTCAGCTAGCGCCAGTACCTCTGGCGCGCCGAAGCGGGTGATCTCAATGGCTTGCATTGGGTTGATGCGAAACAAAAACGGCTCTTGGGCAGTAAAAATAAGCCTAACCAGCTATTATTTTTATAGCAAATGCCGTTTGTTTGATAGCCGACTGTGCCAACGGGGTCACTGCTGTTGTTGCTGCTCAGCCGCTTGGCGATCACCATGGCGGTCTTGCCCGCCGCCGCTGCCCGGGCGGTCTAGCAGTACCTTCATCGACAGCTTCACACGGCCTTTTTCATCAGTCTCGAGCACTTTCACGCGCACCACCTGGCCTTCGCTCAGGTAGTCGGACACTTTCTCAACCCGCTCGTGGGCAATCTGGCTGATGTGCAGCAGTCCGTCTTTGCCCGGCAGCAGATTCACCAACGCGCCAAAGTCCAGCAGCTTGGTGATGGGGCCTTCGTAGATCTTGCCCACCTCTACTTCTGCGGTGATGGCTTCAATGCGCTTTTTGGCGTCTTCAGCTCGCGCGGCATCGGTGCTGGCAATGGTGATGGTGCCGTCTTCGCCGATGTCAATCGTGGTGCCGGTTTCTTCGGTGAGTGCGCGGATGGTGGCACCCCCCTTGCCGATCACGTCGCGAATCTTCTCGGGGTTGATCTTCATGGTGTACAGGCGCGGGGCGAACTGCGACACCTCGGTCTTGGCTTCGCCCATGGCCGTTTGCATCTTGCCCAGGATGTGCATGCGCGCTTCTTTGGCCTGGGCCAATGCCACTTGCATGATTTCTTTGGTGATGCCCTGGATCTTGATATCCATCTGCAGCGCGGTCACGCCGGTGGCGGTGCCTGCCACTTTGAAGTCCATGTCGCCCAGATGATCTTCATCACCCAAGATGTCGGTGAGCACGGCAAAGCGGTTGCCGTCTTTGATCAGGCCCATGGCAATGCCAGCCACGTGCGCCTTCATGGGCACGCCCGCGTCCATCAGGCTCAAGCAGCCGCCGCAGACCGAGGCCATTGACGACGAGCCGTTGGATTCGGTGATTTCCGACACCACGCGCACGGTGTACGGAAACTCGTCTTTAGGCGGCAAAGCGGCAATCAGCGCCCGTTTGGCCAGACGGCCATGGCCCACTTCGCGGCGCTTGGTGCTGCCCATGCGGCCCACCTCACCGGTGGCAAAGGGGGGCATGTTGTAGTGGAACAAGAAGCGGTCTTCAAACTCGCCAGCCAGCGCGTCAATGCGCTGCGCGTCGCGCTCGGTGCCCAGGGTGGTCACCACCAGGGCCTGCGTTTCGCCGCGGGTGAACAAGGCCGAGCCGTGGGTGCGGGGCAGCACGCCGGTGCGGATTTCAATGGGGCGCACGGTGCGGGTATCGCGGCCGTCAATGCGCGGCTCACCCGCCAGGATTTGGCTGCGCACAATGCGCGCCTCAATCTCAAACAGCAGGGCTTCGACCTTCACCGCGTCAAAAGCGGCGCCTTCTGCTTTCAAGCCATCCATGACGGCGGCGTAGGCGTCGCGGCACGCATGGGTGCGGGCTTGCTTGTTGCGGATCTGATAGGCCGCGCGCAGTGGGCCTTCAGCCAGCGCATTAACTCGCGCGATCAGGGCTTCATCTTTGGGCGGGGCCACCCAGTTCATGGACGGCTTGCCGCCTTGCCGCACCAACTCATGAATGGCGTCAATGGCAATGCGGCCCTGCTCGTGGCCAAACACCACGCCGCCCAACATGACTTCTTCAGACAACTGCAGCGCTTCAGATTCCACCATCAGCACGGCGCTTTCGGTACCCGCCACCACCAAATCCAGTTGGCTGTCAGCCCGAGCGGTTTTGCCAGGGTTCAGCACATATTGGCCGTTGATGTAGCCCACGCGAGCCGCACCGATGGGGCCATTGAAGGGCAAGCCCGAAATGGCCAGGGCTGCGCTGGTCGCGATCAAGGCGGCAATGTCGGCGTCCACTTCCGGGTTCAGCGACAAGGTGTGGATGACCACATGCACTTCGTTGAAGAAACCATCGGGAAACAGCGGGCGGATGGGGCGGTCAATGAGGCGGCTGGTGAGGGTCTCAAGTTCGCTGGGCTTGGCTTCGCGCTTGAAGAAGCTGCCGGGAATCTTGCCTGCGGCGTACGTCTTCTCGATGTAGTCCACGGTCAGCGGAAAGAAATCCTGGCCCGGCTTGGCCGACTTGCTGGCCACCACCGTAGCCAACACCACCGTATCGTCGATATCGACGAGCACCGCGCCGGTGGCTTGGCGGGCGATTTCACCGGTTTCCATCTTGACCGTGTGCTGGCCCCATTGGAAGGTGTGGCTGACTTTGTTGAACAGACTCATGGCGGTCTCCTGCTATCAAAAAAAGAGCATTGCAGCCAACAAACTAGGCTGCAAGGGCCTGCAATAGCAACACGATGCCATTCCAGCGCGGCACTGTGCAAGTGCAGCTTTGGAATGACACAGCGGTGTGTCGCATGGAGCAGGTACGCAAGCGCCCAGGACGTGGCGCGTTCGTTTGAGCGAACGGCCCCACAACCCGGGCGCGTGGACGGCTTACTTGCGCAAGCCGAGTTTGGCGATCAGCGCGGTGTAGCGGTCGCTGTCTTTGGCCTTCAAGTAGTCCAGCAGCTTGCGGCGACGGCTGACCATGCGCAGCAAACCGCGGCGACCGTGGTGGTCTTTCAAGTGGGTTTTGAAGTGCGGCGTGAGTTCGTTGATGCGTGCGGTCAGCAGCGCCACTTGAACTTCGGGGCTGCCGGTATCCGCAGCAGCGCGGGCGTTGGCCTTGATGACATCGGCCTTGATCGAAGAGGCAATCACAGTGGTTTTCCGGTTGGGCAAGGAGCCAGCCGGACCAAGCCACCGCTGGCGGCGCATGAAATGCCCACCAGCGAACAGCCAGAGCCGACGTTCCCTTGCGTTGAACTTGCGCCAGGCCGTGGAACGAACGGCCCGCGTGCGGGTGTTTTTTGTGTGTTGATGGCCTAGGACGGCCGCAAAACAAAAAGCCCTCTAGTGTAGCGCAAGCCAGTTTTTCAAGCGCGCTACACCGTCCACCAGCCGTGCGGGGTCGCGAGACGCAAAGCACCAACGCAGCCATTGGGCCGATTCGTCGGCAAACGCGCCGCCGGGGGCCAAGCCAAGCCGCGCTTCGGCCACCAAGCGCAGGGCTTGGGCGCGGCCATCGGCAGGACGACCCGCCGCCGCTGGCAGTTGCAGCCAAGCGTACATGCCGCCGTCGGCTGCGGTCGTCCGCAGTCCCTCAATGCCTTGCAGCGCATCGTGCAGGGTGGCGCGGCAATGCCGTAGATGCGCCACGATGGGCGGCACCAGCTCGTTTCGGTGCGCCAAGGCCGCCAAGGCACCGCGCTGCACAAACACACTGGCGCACGAGGTATTGAACTCAATAAGCTTGCCCACCACGTCCACCCAGCCCCGCGGCAGCACCAGCCAGCCCAGGCGCCATCCGGTCATTAAAAAGCTCTTGGAAAAGCTGTGCGCCACCATCAGAGCGTCGTCTGGCTCGGCGATGTCTAGAAAGCTGGGCGCGGCTTCATCGGGGGTGGCGCCGCGGTAATACAGGCGTTCGTACACCTCATCGGCCAAGATCACAGTGCCGGTCTGGCGGCAGTGGGCCAAGATGGCGGCTTGCTCGTCGCGCGTCAGCGTCCAACCTGTGGGGTTGTTGGGCGAGTTCACCACCAAAAGCCGGGTGCGCGCGCTCACTGCCGACAACAACTCATTCAAATCCAACCGCCAAGCGCCCGCTGCGTCTGGCCGTAAGGACACGGTGCGCACCTGGGCGCCCATGATGCGCGGCTGCGCAACCAAATTAGGCCAAACGGGCACCACGACCACCACCTCGTCGCCGGGCGAAACCACGGCTTGTACCGCCAGCATCAAGGCATTAACGCCTGCTGAGGTGACGGCAATGCGATCCATGCCAACAGGGCGATGGCGCTCGCTGGTGTAGGTGGCAATGGCTTCGCGAAGAGCGGGCAGGCCCAAGTTGTGGGCGTAGAAGGTTTCTCCGTCAGCCAAGGACTTTCGGGCCGCTTCCACCACGACTTCGGGGGTGGTCTGATCGCTCTCGCCGAACCAGAAAGCCAGCACGCCGGGCTGCCCCATCCCGGCGTTGGCGATCTCACGAATGGATGAAACAGGCAGGTCTTGGATAGCTTGTCGCAACGCAGATTTCATGCAGACAGCTTAACCCCGCAGCGGGCTTGCCCGTGGCAAAGCGGCTCGCCTAAACTGATCAAGGTACGGGTTTCAGCCGCACCAAAAGCATCCATCGATTTGGGGAGAGACTTCCATGCATACCGCCGCCAAACCGACGCGCCTGGGGCCCTGGCAATGGGTCGTGATCGCCTTGGGCACCGCGTTGGCTTGTCAAACCGCCTTGGCCGCGCCCTGGGCAGTCACCGCACCGTTGGGAACTCCCATCTGGACTGCCACCGCCGAAAACCAAAAACCCAAGAAGCCCAAAAAAGACAAGGCCGCCAAGGCACCCAAAGTGACGCCTTCCAGCAGCGATGAGACCCGCGCTGAGCGTGACCGCCGACTCCAGCGCGAATGCAAAGGGCGCCCCAATGCGGGCGCCTGCCTGGGTTACGCGAGTTAAGCCCAGGCCCGCAGGCGGGCTTAGGCGGTGCTCGAGGTGAGGCTCGCCACGCGGGCCTGCCACTGCAAGTGCCAGGGTAAAAGCGCTGCCACTGAAATCGGGCGGCAAATGAAATAGCCCTGCGCCAAGTCACACCCGCTGGCGCGCAGAAAGGCCCAGTCGCGTTCGTCTTCCACGCCCTCGGCTACGGTGTGCAAATCCAGCTGGCGGGCCATCGACAAACTGCCTTCCAAAATGGCACGCACCGACATGTCGCTGTGGGCCTGGTGCACAAAGCGGCGGTCTACTTTGAGTTCGTCAAACGGAATGTCTTGTAGCTGGCTCAGAGACGAATGCCCAGTGCCAAAGTCGTCGATCGACAAGCCAATGCGCTTGAGGCGCAGCCGAGTCAAGATATCCAGCGCAGCCAAAGGGTCGCGCATCAGGCGGCTTTCGGTGATCTCCAACACCAGGCTCGAGGTAGGCATGCCCGATTGAGCCACCGCTTGCGCCACCCGATCCGGAAAGTCCAGCGCCACCAGGTTGTCCATTGAGACATTGACAGCCACCCGCAGCGACCAGCCCTGTTCGCGCAGCGAGCGTATGTCGGTCAGTGCCTGCACGACCACCGCATGGGTGAGTTCGTCGATCAGCCCATGCTCTTCTGCCAGCCCAATGAACTGATCCGGGTACACCAATTTGTCGGTGGGGTGATTCCAACGCACCAGTGCCTCAACCCCACTGACTGCCCCGGTGGACAGCGCCACTTTGGGTTGGTAGTGCACGACCAATTGCTGACCGCGTATGGCTTGGGCCAACTCATCGGCGCCGTAGCGCGCAGCAACGGCCTTGGCCCCGGCTGGATGGGCTGCCGCCTGCTGGCCCAGCGCCGCGCGCAATTGTTCTGGTGTGACGGGTTTGTTGAGCGCCGCCGACACCTGCAAGTCGTGCGCTTGGGCCAAACGCTGAGCCGTGCCCAGAATGCGCCCGTCTTCGCCACTGACCAATGCCAAACGCCCCGCAAAGCCGATGCGCCCCAAATGTCGCACCAGTTCCACCCCGTCCATTTCTGGCATCTGCAGATCACAAAACACCATGGTGTCGTGGGTGGGGCCGGCTTCGAGCATGGCCAAGGCGTCTTGGGCCCGTTCAAAAGCAAAGACCTGCGCGCAACCCAGGTTGGCGAGCTGGCGCACCAAGACCTTGAGCACAAAGGGCTCGTCATCGATCACCAGCACCCGAAGGGACGCTAAATCCAACATCACGGTGCCCGCCCGCTGAGAAAATCACTAACGGCGTGCTCGGTGTTCGCCAGCAGCTGCTCGAAAGCCACCGAAACCTCGGCGGCAGAGGTAACCGCAGCGGGCCGCTCAAGCTCACCGCAGAATTCGCCCAGACGCAGCGCCCCCACTGTTCGTGAAGCGGACTTGAGCTTGTGCGCCAAGGCCGCCACTTCTTTGAGATCCCCTGCAGAAAAGCCCGCCCGCAGGCTCACAGACATGTTCGAAAGCGATTTTTGGTATTCGCGCACCACTTCGCTCAGGATGTCGTCGTCGCTGCCTACCAAAGCGCGCAGCACATTGACATCCAACACCGGCAGGTCATCGTTCACAAAATGGGGCATGGCGGGCTGAAGTGGAACAGGCTACCAGGGGCGCTTCATGTCGCAGCGCGCGGGCATTTCCGCCTGCACCGCTGGCAGCTCATGCAGCACCCGAAAACCATAGCCAGAACCTTCCACATCAAATTGCACGCCCGGCGCCCCTATGCGGTCCATCACGCCCACCACCAAGGGTTGCTGAAACTGATGATCCGAAGCGCGCATGGTGCCTGAACGGCCTGCCAAGGTCACGCGGCTTTGTGCTAACTGTTGGGCTACCGCCACCGCGCTGGGCTCGCCCAGGCGTGTGGCCGCCCCGGCGCGCTCATAGGCCTGAGCCAAAGCCTCGATCATGAGCTGCATGCGCATGTGCACGTAATCGTCGCTGGGCTTGGGAAAACGCTCGCGAAACGCTCGATAAAACGCCGCGCTTTGGGCATCGGGCACATTGGGCAGCCAATCGGCCACTGCGATGACGCGACCGATGCCCGCTTCGCCCATCGCGGCTGGAGCACCTAAGGCATTGCCGTAGAAGGTGTAGAAGGTGCCTTCATAGCCCACCTCTCGCG
Organism: Comamonadaceae bacterium; assembly: GCA_013297985.1. GTDB lineage: Bacteria > Pseudomonadota > Gammaproteobacteria > Burkholderiales > Burkholderiaceae_C > JAAFIY01. Next base: position 15,656 of record JAAFIY010000037.1, read on the forward strand.
CCGCTTTCACCAGCAGTGTCAGGTCATTGCCCCAATTGCCGGTCAGCACCGCCTGCGCACCGCTAGCCTTGATCTTCACGGCATAGGGCAAGAAGTCTTTGATGCGAGCCAGGGGGTGCAGCTCGGTGGCGACGATCTTGACATCGGGCCGCTGCGCGCTGAGCTGGCGCGTGGCTTCGCGCAGCACCGATTGACCAAAGCTGTAGTCCTGCCCAATCAGGTACACCGAACGCAAGGCGCGGTCGCCCCGAATGGCTTGCATCAGCGCCGCCACGCGCATGTCGGCGTGGGCGTCAAACCGAAAGTGCCAGGGGCTGCAGCGTTCGTTGGTCAGCGATGGGTCAACCGCTGAATAGTTCAGAAACAGCAAGCGACGCGCCGGATCGCGCTCGTTGTGTTTGCCGATGGCATCAATCAGCGCCGCCGCTACCGCAGATGAATTGCCTTGCAGCACGACGTGCGCGCCGTCATCGATGGCTGCGCGCAACGCGGCCAGCGCTTCTTCGGGCTGGCCCTTGCTGTCGTAGCGCTCCAGCTGCAAGGGGCGCTGAACTCCCGCCACCGTCACGCCGCCGCGCCGATTGACGCGCTCTACCGCCCACACCAGGTTGCGAAAAACCGCCTCACCGGTGTTGGCCAGCGCGCCGCTGAGCGCCTCCACCAGAGCCAACCGAACGGGCTCTGGCGCCTTGGCTGGGCCTTGCGCCCAAACGTCCGATGGCGGCGCCAAGCACATCGCCATCACACTCGCAATTGCGACCAGTCGCGCTTGATTCAAGCCCCTTGCAAGCCAGTGGGGCAGCTTCGTCCAAGTCAACAAACACATCCCTTGAAAAGATCGGCGCCATGCGCATTTGTCATTGCACGCAGGCCACCGAAAAAACGAAAGCCGCGCAGTGTAGAGGACGCCACTTGTCCCGCGTCCCTTAGGGCATCGGCCAAGCGCCGGGCCCATTTATTGGAGCCAGGTATGTTTCTCACACCCGTTGTTCGCCGTCATCACACCTATGCCACCACGCCCGCTTCGCGCCTGATGCGCACAGCCTGGGCCCAACCCAGCGCTGTAGATCGTTGGTTCGATTCGATCTGGAGCCAAGCTGATGTGGCCGCCCGAAGTCACCAAGCGGTGCGCTTTGAGCAAACCGACACCGGCTACACCCTCACTCTGGACGTACCCGGCCTGTCGCGGGACCACCTGCGCGTGGCCATCGAAGGCGCCGTGGTGCGCGTCAGCACCGCAGACGACGCACCACGCAGCTTGCGCGCTGCCTGGGAACTGCCCGCCGACATTGACGCAGATACCAGCAGCGCTCAGGTGCAAGACGGCGTGCTCACGCTCAAGCTCGGCCGGGTGCAACCCGTCAGCCGCGAGCGCACGCTGGACATTCAATAAGGCGGCGCGCCAAGCCTTGGCGCGGCAGCAGTTGAGTCCACGGCGATGGCCTCTAGCGGCCATCGCGGCCGCACTGAAAAATCGCTGGGGTGGATAGGCGCTTGAACACCCGCCTGCAGCCGCATGGCCGCTGCCAGCGCGATCATGGCGCCGTTGTCGGTGCACAGCGCCAGTTCGGGGTAGTAGACCTCGCAGCCCACCTTGTGCGCCGCCGCATCCAGCGCACTGCGCAGTTGGCGGTTGGCCCCCACGCCGCCACTGACCACCAAGCGCCTCAAGCCCGTTTGGGCCAAGGCGGCCAGGGCTTTGCGGCTCAACACGTCCACGATTGCCGCTTGGGTACTGGCCGCCAAGTCGGCCCGCACCGCGTCGGTGATATCAGGCCCGGCCCGATGCACCTGGGTAAGCACCGCGGTTTTCAAACCCGCAAATGAAAAGTCCAGGTCGCCGCTGTGCAGCAAGGGTCTGGGCAGCTTGAAGGCCTGCGGGTTGCCGCGCTCAGCCAAACGCGCCAGTGCCGGGCCGCCGGGGTAGCCCAGGCCAAGCAACTTGGCACTTTTGTCAAAGGCCTCGCCTGCAGCGTCGTCCACGGTTTCGCCCAGCAAGGCGTAGCGGCCTACTGCGTCCACCCGCATGAGCTGCGTATGCCCCCCCGACACCAACAGCGCCACAAACGGAAACATGGGCGGGTTAGCGCCCAGAAAGGGCGACAACAAGTGCCCTTCCAAGTGGTGCACCCCCAACACGGGCACGCCCAAGGATGCACCCAAGGCCACCGACACCCCCGCGCCCACCAACAACGCACCAGCCAGCCCCGGCCCCTGGGTAAAGGCAACCAGGTCCACAGCGTCAAGCGGCTGGTTGGCCTGCTGCAACACCTGGCGCGTCAACGGCAGCACGCGCCGAATGTGGTCGCGGCTGGCCAGTTCTGGCACCACGCCGCCAAAGGCCTCGTGCATCTGCACTTGGCTGTGCAACGCGTGGGCCAGCAGGCGCGGGGCGGCCAAGGGCGCGGACAAGGTGGCGCCTGGCATGTCGGCCTGCACTAAGGCCACACCGGTTTCGTCGCATGACGATTCAATTCCCAAAATCAGCATGGGTCGATTGTGGGGCGCGGGGTTGTCGCCCACGTTTGGGGCCACTGGCCCGACGGCCTGCGGGGCCGGGGGTCGGCTTCGGCGGCTGCAGCGGCTGGTTCTGGCAGGCTTCTTGCACGTTGGATCCGCAAACTTCGCCCGATGAAATCCCCTCGCCCCCCCACTGATCCCGCTCCCACGCCCCTGGGCTCTTCTTTGGGCCTGCGCATTGTGGTGGTGGGCAGCGACATGGCGCTGGCCGAGCCCGGTGACGATCACGCCCTGGAAGTGGCTGAGCGTGGTCGCCAATTGCGCATTGGTTTGCTGCAAAACGGCTACAACGTGGTGGCCGTGCTGCCCGCTGACGCGTTTTTGGATAGCCGCCTAGCCCAACTGCAGCCTGACTTGATCATCGTAGACGCCGAAAGCGACGCCCGCGACGCACTCGAACACGTGGTGATGGCCACTCGCGAAGCGCGCCGCCCCATCGTGCTGTTCACCGAAGACGAAGACACCACCCACGTGCGCGACGCGGTGGCGGCGGGTGTGTCGGCTTACATCGTGGCAGGGCTGGCACCCGAGCGCATCCGCCCCATTCTCGAAGTGGCGGTGGCCCGCTTTGACCACGAACAAGGCCTGCGCGCCGAGCTGGACAAGGCCCGCACCGAGCTCAGCGAACGCCGCACCATTGAACGCGCCAAGGCCATCTTGGCTGAACGCCACCAGCTCACTGAGCCCCAAGCCCATGAACGCCTGCGCCGCGCCGCCATGGACCGTGGGCTGCGTTTGGCTGACGTGGCGCAGCGCATCGTGGACGTGTCCGATCTCTTGTAGGGCCCCAGCGCCGCCCCAAGCCCGCGCACCCAGACCCTCTGGGAAACCCTGGTTGGTGCATCGCACAAGTCTGGTGCGGTTGCGTCTTTCGGCACGCTGCGGCTTCAGTTGGAGTGGCCAGTCTAGATACCCAACTGGCCTGCTCCGCCCTGAAATCAACGTGGTGTACATCAAAAATGATAGCAATCTGCGCGGGGTTTTTGCGACTCAAGGCACAGCGCGCGGCGGTTGGCACACGGTTTGCAACCACCCCCAGCGAAGACGCATTGCGCAGTGCCAACGGCGGCTCAGCGTGATGTGTTTGTAGGTTTGTGGTGCTGGATTGGCCAACGTTTGCCAATCCAGCACCACCAGGACAACGACGTCCCCACCCCGGAACGCCCAAGGCGTGCCTACGGTTTTTGCTTTCAGCCCGGCTGCGTGCAGCGACGGGCTTGAGGGCACCCACCGCCACAGCACCCTTTGCGCCATCTGCGGTGCGGACGTTTTTTTTTGCCCGTTTGATTTGCCTTTGTCGTTTTCACCTTTCAGGAGTCCAGTCATGAACGATCTGTTGAAAGCCAAGCTCAGTCGCCGCGTGGTGTTGCAGTCGGCTGCTGTGGGCGCCGTGGGCTTGTCGCCTGCTTTGCGCTCCACCGTGTATGCGCAGGGCTCAGATGCGCCTGAGAAGAAAGAAGTGCGTATCGGCTTCATTCCGCTGACCGACTGCGCCAGCGTCGTGATGGCCAGCGTGCTGGGCATTGACCAGAAATACGGCGTCAAGATTGTCCCCACCAAAGAAGCCAGCTGGGCCGGTGTGCGCGACAAGATGGTCAATGGCGAATTGGACTTTGCCCACGTGCTGTACGGGCTGGTCTACGGCGTTCACATGGGTGTGGGCGGCCCCAAGAAAGACATGGCCGTGCTGATGACGCTGAACCGCAACGGCCAGGGCATCACCTTGTCCAAGAAGCTGGCCGACGCGGGCGCCACCGACGTGACTTCGCTGGCCAAGCTGATGCAAACCCAACGGCGCGAATACACCTTTGCCCAAACCTTCCCCACGGGTACCCACGCCATGTGGCTGTATTACTGGATGGCCAGTGCGGGCATTGACCCCATCAAGGGCGCCAAGGTCATCACCGTGCCGCCGCCGCAGATGGTGGCCAACATGCGTGTGGGCAACATGGACGGCTACTGCGTGGGCGAACCCTGGAATCACCGCGCCATTGCCGACGGCATCGGCATCAGCGCCGCCACCAGCCAAGACGTGTGGAAAGACCACCCCGAAAAGGTGCTGGGCACCACCAACGACTTCGCCACCAAGAACCCCAACACCTGCCGCGCCGTCACGGCCGCCATCATCGAAGCCAGCAAGTGGATCGACGCAGGCCTGCAAAACAAAATGAAGATGGCCGAGACCATTGCCGACAAGGCCTACGTCAACACCAGCGTGGACGTCATCAACCAGCGCATTTTGGGTCGCTACCAAAACGGTCTGGGCCGCACCTGGGACGACCCCAACTTCATGAAGTTCTATGACGAAGGCCAAGTCAACTTCCCGTGGCTAAGCGACGGCATGTGGTTCCTGACCCAGCACAAGCGCTGGGGCCTGATGAAGGAACACCCCGACTACATGGCCATCGCCCGCTCCATCAACAAGGTGGACCTGTATCGCCAGGCTGCCACCGCCGCCAAAGCACCGATTCCCAAAGAGTTGGTTCGCACCAGCAAATTGATGGACGGTGTGGTGTGGGACGGCAAAGACCCCGCCAAGTACGCCGACAGCTTCAAGATCCGCGCTTAAACGCAGCGCCCGTCAGCCCCCGTACCCCGACAGGAGACGCCCCATGGTCAGCGCTGTGTTTCACTCCCCCTTGGAAGCCGCCGCCACCGCTTCGGCGGCTGCGGCCCCGCGTGGCGACGCCAAGCCCGGCCTCATGTCGCAGGAGGCTTCGGCTGCAGCGACACCCGCCCCCGTGGTGAAAGCGGCGCCGCCGGCCAAACCACCGCGTACGCCCATTGATTGGCGGGGCTGGTTGCTGCGGGTGGTGCCGCCCATCATCGGGGTGGCGGTGCTGGTGGGCATTTGGGCCTTGGTGTCCATGACCACCAAGGGCGCCATCCCCACACCTTGGGACACCTGGAGCCAGGCGGTGGACGTGTTTGCCAGGCCCTTCTACAGCAACGGTCCCAATGACCAAGGCATCGGCTGGAATGTGCTGTCCAGCCTGGAGCGTGTGGGCCTGGGCTTTGGTTTGGCTGCACTGGTGGGCATTCCGGCGGGCTTCATCTTGGGCCGCTTTGTGTTCATGCAACGCATGTTCAACCCCATCATCAGCCTGCTGCGCCCGGTGTCGCCGCTGGCGTGGCTGCCCATAGGTTTGCTGGTGTTCAAAGGCGCCAACCCCGCCGCCATCTGGACCATCTTTATTTGCAGCATTTGGCCCATGGTGATCAACACCGCCGTGGGCGTGCAACGGGTGCCGCAAGACTATTTGAACGTAGCCCGCGTGCTGGACTTGAGCGAATGGAAAGTCATCACCCGCATCTTGCTGCCCGCTGTGTTGCCTTACATGCTGACCGGGGTGCGCTTGGCCGTTGGTACCGCTTGGCTGGTGATCGTGGCCGCTGAGATGCTGACCGGCGGCGTAGGCATTGGCTTTTGGGTGTGGGACGAGTGGAACAACCTGAACGTCAAGAACATCATCATCGCCATCTTCGTGATTGGCATCGTGGGCTTGCTGCTTGAACAGGCGCTGATTCGCCTGGCAGGCGCTTTCACCTACGAAGACGTCAAGGCCTGAGCCTCCTCAACGCAGTCACACGGAGAACCTCATGAGCGATTCCCTCACCAGCAAGTTCATCGAAGTCACCCAAGTCGGGCAGACCTTTCGCACCAAAACCGGGCTGTTCACCGCCCTGCGCGACATCAATCTGACGGTGGCGCGCGGCGAGTTCGTGGCCCTGATTGGCCACTCGGGCTGCGGCAAATCCACGCTGCTCAATTTGATCGCCGGCCTTACCAAGCCCAGTAGCGGCACCTTGCTGTGCGCCAACCGCGAAATCAACGGCCCGGGGCCCGAGCGCGCGGTGGTGTTCCAAAACCATTCGCTGCTGCCCTGGCTGACTTGCTTTGACAACGTACACCTGGGCGTGGAGCGCGTGTTTGGCGACTCAGGCCGCGTGGGCGGCCCCGCAGAAAACAAAGCCCAGCTCAAAGCCCGCACCCACGCGGCGCTGGATCTGGTGGGCCTGGGCCATGCGGCGCAGAAGCGCCCGGGCGAAATCTCTGGCGGCATGAAGCAGCGCGTGGGCATTGCCCGCGCACTGGCGATGGAACCCAAAGTGCTGCTGATGGACGAGCCCTTTGGCGCGCTGGACGCCCTGACCCGCGCCAAGTTGCAAGACGAGCTGCTCGAAATCGTGGCCCGCACCAAGAGCACCGTGGTGATGGTGACGCACGACGTGGATGAAGCGGTGCTGCTGTCTGACCGCATCGTGATGATGACCAACGGCCCCGCCGCCACCATCGGTGAAGTGCTGGCCATCGACCTGCCCCGCCCGCGCCGCCGGGTGGAGTTGGCTGAAGACGCCCGCTACATCGGCTACCGCAAAGCCGTGATCGACTTCCTGTACACGCGCCAAGCGCATGTGGAAAAAGCCGCCTGATCAGGCAGTTGCTATCTTTTTAGTAGCTGCTTGCGCCCATATTTAGGGCCTAGCAGCCCGATTCTTCTCAAACAAGCGCGCTGCTGAATGCGGGCTTGAACAGGAGACCCTCATGCAAAAAATGAAACTGGTGATGGTGGGCAACGGTATGGCCGGGGTGCGCACCGTGGAAGAGCTGTTGAAGATCGCGCCCGATCTGTACGACGTGACTGTGTTCGGTGCTGAGCCGCACCCCAACTACAACCGCATCTTGTTGTCACCCGTGTTGGCAGGTGAGCAAACGCTCGATGAGATCGTCTTGAACAGCTGGGAGTGGTACCGCGAAAACCACATCACCCTGCATGCGGGCAAGAAGGTGGTGAAAGTGGACCGCGTCAAGCGCGTCGTGCACGCAGACGACGGCACCACTGCCGAATATGACCGCCTGCTGCTGTGCACCGGCTCCAACCCCTTCATGCTGCCGGTGCCCGGCGCCAAACTGGATGGTGTGCTCGCCTACCGCGACATTGCCGACACCAACGCCATGATCTCGGCGGCCGAGCAATACAAAAAAGCGGTGGTCATCGGCGGCGGCTTGCTGGGCCTGGAAGCGGCCAATGGCCTCTTGAAGCGCGGCATGGATGTCACCGTGGTGCATGTCATGCCCTGGCTGATGGAGCGCCAACTCGATCAAGTCGCAGGTCAGTTGTTGCAAAAGAGCCTGGAAGAGCGCGGCATTCAGTTTTTGATCGGCGCCCAAACTGAAAGGCTAGTGGGCAGCAGCGCTGACGGCGAATCGGGCCGTGTGAAGGCGGTGCGCTTCAAAGACGGAAGCACAGTAGACGCAGACTTGGTGGTGATGGCCGTCGGCATTCGCCCCAACACCGAGTTGGCCGAATCCATGCGGGTGCATTGCAACCGCGGCATCGTCGTCAACGACACCCTGCAAACGGTGACCGATGCGCGCATCTACGCCGTGGGTGAATGTGCCGCGCACCGTGGTGTGGCCTATGGTTTGGTGGCGCCGCTGTTTGAACAAGCCAAGGTGGCGGCCAATCATTTGGCGCAGTTCGGCATTGGCCGCTATAGCGGCTCGCTTACCTCTACCAAGCTCAAAGTCACCGGCATTGATTTGTTCTCCGCCGGCAACTTCATGGGGGGTGAAGGCGCGGAAGAAATCGTCATGTCCGACCCCTTTGGCGGCGTGTACAAAAAGCTCGTTATCAAAGACGACAAGCTGATTGGCGCCTGCCTGTACGGCGACACCGTGGACGGCAATTGGTATTTCAAGCTGCTGCGCGAAGGCAGATCTGTGGGTGACATCCGCGACAAACTCATGTTTGGCGAAGCGGGCTCCAACATCGGCGACGTGGGCCACCAAGGTCAAAGCAAGGCGGCCTTGATGGCTGATGCCGACGAGGTCTGCGGCTGCAACGGAGTCACCAAAGGCAGCATCTGCAAGGCCATCAAAGAAAAAGGCCTGTTCACCCTGGACGAGGTGCGCAAGCACACCAAAGCCAGCGCCAGTTGCGGCAGCTGCACCGGCTTGGTGGAGCAGCTCATCATGTTCACTGCTGGCGGCAACTACAGCGCAGCGCCCAGCAAAAAAGCCATGTGCGGCTGCACCGACCACAGCCACCAAGATGTGCGCGAAGCCATTCGCACGCAAAAGCTGCTGAGCATTTCTGACGTGATGCAAACGCTGGGCTGGCGCACCCCCAACGGCTGCGCCACCTGCCGCCCCGCCATCAACTACTACCTGATCAGCTCGTGGCCCAAAGAGGCGCAAGACGATCCGCAAAGCCGCTACATCAACGAGCGCAGCCACGCCAACATCCAAAAAGACGGCACCTACAGCGTCATTCCCCGCATGTGGGGCGGGGAAACGACCGCAGACGAGTTGCGCCGCATTGCCGACGCGGTGGACAAGTACAAGATTCCCACCGTCAAGGTCACCGGCGGCCAGCGCATTGACTTGCTGGGTGTGAAGAAGGAAGACCTGCAAGGCGTGTGGCAAGACATTGGCATGCCCAGCGGCCACGCTTATGCCAAGGCCTTGCGTACGGTGAAAACCTGCGTGGGCAGCGAGTGGTGCCGCTTTGGCACCCAAGACAGCACCCAAATGGGCAAAGACTTGGAACGTGCCTTGTGGCGCATGTACGCGCCACATAAAGTGAAACTAGCTGTATCAGGCTGCCCGCGCAACTGTGCTGAAGCGGGCATCAAAGACGTGGGCGTGATTGGCGTCGACAGCGGCTGGGAAATCTACGTGGCAGGCAACGGCGGCATCAAAACCGAGGTGGCCCAGTTCTTGTGCAAGCTGAAAACCGCGCAAGAGGTGTTGGAGTACAGCGGCGCTTTTCTGCAGCTGTACCGCGAAGAGGGCTGGTACCTCGAGCGCACGGTGCACTACGTGGGCCGGGTGGGTCTGGACTACGTCAAAAAACGCATCTTGGAAGACCACGCTGGCCGACAAGCGCTGTGGGAAAAGCTGCAGTTCAGCCTGGACGGCGAACCCGATCCGTGGTTTGACTACGACAAGGCGGCCGTCGATCAGCGCCAATTTGCCACTCTCAACCCCACAACAAGCAGTTCCAAAAAAGGAGCGCTCACCGCATCATGAGGCTTTTGCGCAAAAGGAGCCTCCAGATGAAGTCCAGCCGATTCAACGCGGTGCGGCTGTGCCGCAGGTCGTTTGTGGGCTTGAGCGCGGGCGTTTGGGCCTCGGCCCACCTGCCGATGGCACAAGCCCAAATCACCGACATCTTGGACGCCATCAACAAGGCGGGGCGCCAACGCATGCTGTCGCAGCGCATGTCCAAGGCCTATGTGGCACTGGCGCTGAACAACAGCGTGGCCGACGCGCGGCGGGTGCTGGATTTGTCCATGGCCTTGTTTGATCGGCAACTGGTAGAGCTCAAGGCCTTTGCACCCAACGAAGCCATTGTGGGCACCTACACCCGACTCGAGGCTGATTGGTCCAGCTTCAAAACCGCGCTGGTGGGTAAACCGCCGGTAATGGCAGGTGTGGCCCCGGTGTTGGCGCTAGACGCCCGCGTGCTGGCCCTGGCGCACCAAGGCACCACGCAGCTAGAGCAAACGTCCAACCGCTCCTTGGGCCGCTTGGTCAACATCGCTGGTCGTCAGCGCATGTTGTCGCAGCGCTTGGCCAAGTTTTACTTGAGTGCGGCGGCCAATGTGGACGCGCCCACGGCCCAGCGCGAAATGGCCACTGCGCGCACCGAATTTGTCGCCGCCATGGAAACCCTGCGCACTGCGCCCGAGGCCACTGAGCGCATCAAGAACACACTGCAGTTGGGCGACGCGCAATGGATCTTCTTTACCAATGCGCTGGGCCAACTGCAACCCGGCCGCCCCAATGAAAGGCATGTGAACGAAGTCTTCGTCAGCAGTGAAAACCTGCTGACGGTGATGGACCAAGTCACAGGCCTATATGCCGCGCAGCGCTGATTAAATGGGCGCAATCAGCTATTTAATTGATAGCAAACTGGAAAACAAGAGATGCAGATGAATGCATGGATCGCGATCTGCCAGGTCAATGACATCCCGGTGCTGGGCAGCCGCCGCGTGCAGCGCCCCAATGGCATGGATGTGGCGGTGTTCCGCAATGACCAAGACGAGGTGTTTGCCCTGCTCGACCGCTGCCCCCACAAAGGCGGTCCGCTGTCGCAAGGCATTGTGTTTGGTCGCAACGTGGCCTGCCCGCTGCACAACTGGACCATTGAACTCAATAGCGGCTGCGCCCGCGCCCCAGACGAAGGCTGCACACCGCGCTTTGCCGTCAAAGTAGATGACGCGGGTACCGTGCACCTAGACGCCAACGAACTCGCCAGTGTGGGCCTGGACCTACCCCGCCCCATCGCAGGCCCCGCGCGGCGTGCAGGCGCGGCCTGACAACCCGCGCGCTTCTGTAGGCCCCACGCTCATGAACGCCGCTTTGCCCCCGCTGGTTGCCGCTTCGGTGACCACTGGCGAAGTCAAGTCCACCTGCCCGTATTGCGGCGTGGGTTGCGGCGTGATCATCCAAACCCAGGGCGATGCCATCGTGGGCGTGCGCGGCGACCCCGACCACCCGGCCAACTTTGGCCGCCTGTGTACCAAGGGCAGCACACTGCACCTCACCGCGTCTGCCGCCGTCACCAGCCAAACCCGGCTGCTGCAACCCCTGTGGCGCGATGAGCGCAGCGGCGCCTGGCAAGCCGCGTCGTGGGACGCTGCGCTGGATCTGGCCGCTCAGCGCTTTTTTGCCACCATCGCCCAGCACGGGCCAGACAGCGTCGGTTTCTACATTTCGGGCCAACTGTTGACAGAGGACTACTACGTCTTCAACAAACTGGCCAAGGGCCTGATCGGCACCAACAACGTTGACACCAATTCACGCCTGTGCATGAGCAGCGCCGTGGCTGGTTACAAGCAAACGCTGGGGGCTGATGCACCACCGGCCTGCTACGACGACGTGGACCACGCCGACTGCTTGTTTTTTGCAGGCAGCAACGCCGCGTGGGCGCATCCGGTGCTGTTTCGGCGCATTGAACAAGCCCGCGCTGCGCGCCCCCACATGAAGGTAGTGGTGGTTGACCCCCGCCGCACCGACACCACCGATTTGGCTGATTTGCATCTGCAAATTCAGCCCGGCACCGATGTGATGCTGTTCAACGGCCTGCTGCACCTGATGCTGTGGGAAGGCTGGACCGACAGCGCCTACATAGCCGCCCACACCAGCGGTTTTGACGCCCTCAAATCCCTGGTGCGTGAAGCCACGCCAGAGGTGGTGGCCCGGGTGTGCGGCGTGCCCCAGGCCGATTTGCTGACCGCGGCCCGTTGGTTTGCGGGCATCGGCACCGCTGCCAACCCGCAGGCCCAGCGTGGCACCACCCTGAGCCTTTATTGCCAGGGCTTGAACCAATCCAGCAGCGGCACCGCCAAGAACACCGCGCTCATCAATTTGCACTTGGCGACCGGCCAAATTGGCAAGCCCGGCGCGGCACCGTTTTCGCTCACCGGCCAGCCTAACGCCATGGGCGGGCGCGAGGTGGGTGGTCTGGCTAATTTGCTCTCGGCCCACCGCGACATGGCCAACCCGGCGCACCGCGCCGAAGTGGCCGCGCTGTGGGGCCTGCCTGACGTACCCGCCAAACCCGGCAAAAGCGCCGTGGAGATGTTCCAAGCCGCGGCCGACGGCGAAATCCGCGCCCTGTGGATTGCCTGCACCAACCCCGCGCATTCCATGCCCGATGTGGCCACCGTGCGCCGCGCCTTGCAACGCGCTGAACTGGTCGTGCTGCAAGACGCCTTTGCCACCACCGCCACCGCCGAGTTCGCCCACCTGCTACTGCCCGCCACCACCTGGGGCGAAAAGGTGGGCACCGTCACCAATTCAGAACGCCGCATCTCGCGGGTGCGTGCCGCTTTAGCAGCGCCCGGCCAGGCCCGGCACGACTGGGCCATTGCCACTGACTTTGCCCAGCGGCTTGAATCGCACCTGCGCCCCGACCGCCCCACGCTGTTTCCCTACAGCTTGCTTGATACCCACAGCGGCGCTGAATCCATTTGGCTCGAGCACCGCGAAAGCACCCGGGGCCGTGACCTGGACATCACCGGCCTGAACTGGGCCATGCTGGACATCACCCCCCAGCAATGGCCGCTACCCGAAGGCCAAACCGAAGGCCGTGCGCGCCTGTACGCCGACGGCGTGTTCCCCGCCGCCGACGGCCGTGCCAAATTTGTGGCCAATGCCTACAAGCCGGTGGCCGATGCGCGCGAATCGCGCTACCCCTTTGCACTCACCACCGGTCGGCTGCGCGACCAGTGGCACGGCATGAGCCGCACCGGCACCCTGGGCCGCCTGTTTGGCCACGTGGCCGAGCCCTGCGTGCAAATGCATCCGCAAGACATGCAAAGGCGCGGCTTGGCCGAGGGCGACCTGGCCCACATCACCAGCAAACGCGGCTCCATCGTGGTGCCGGTGCTGGCTGACCCGGGCCTGGGGCTGGCCCAAGCCTTCATGGCGATGCATTGGGGGCCTGAATGCTTAAGCGGTGTGTCAGCCACCGGCGAAGCGCTGGGCGGAGTGAACGCGCTCACTACCTCGGCCTATTGCCCCAGCAGCAAGCAGCCCGAACTCAAGCACGCCGCCGTCAAAATTTTGAAAGCCGAGCTGCCCTGGACGCTGATCGCCGCCGCCTGGCTGCCCGCTGACCAAGCTCTGGCCGTGCGCGAACAACTGCGCCGCCACATGCAGCGCTACCCATTCGCCAGCACCGTGCCCTTTGCCAGCGCCACGCCGCTGCAGCGCACCACGGGCGATGAACCTGTGGGCTTGTTGTTCAGAGCTGCAGCGCATGAAGCCCCACCGGCTGATGCGCTGGCCGAGCTAGAGCACCTGCTGCAATTGAGCGGCGCGGACAGCCTGCGCTATGCCGACGCCAAGCGTGGCCAGCGGCGCACCGTGCGGTTGGTGCGTGGCGCGCCCGGCCAGCCCCGTGCCACGCTGCAAGGCTTTCTGCTGGCGGGCGACACCCAGGCTCGCGGCTGGATTGAGGCGCTGCTCAAGTCCCAAGCTGAAGCCGCCGACTACGGCCGCTACTTGCTCGCCCCCAGCGCCAAGCCACCAGCCGCTTTGGCTGCCAGCACTGCCACCGAGATGGTCTGCAGCTGTTTTGGCGTTTCCGCGCAAGACATCACCAGCGCCCTGCCCGGCTGCAGCGGCTCAGAGACCGAGCGCCTGGGCCAACTGCAAGGCCAACTGCGTTGCGGCACCAACTGCGGTTCGTGCCTGCCGCAGCTCAAGCGGCAGGTGCGCCAGTCCATCGTGCCGGTGGCGGTGTCGGTGGGATAGAGCGCCGCAGGCGTCATTGGGCATATTCGCTGGCTGCATAAGTCGGCCTGCAAAATCGGCAGCATGGGCATCAGCCACTTCATCAAAGAAATCGGCCGCGGCAAAGAAGGCGCGCGCGCGCTCAGCCGTGCGCAAGCGGCCGACCTGCTGGGCCAAGTGCTCGACGGCGCGGTGACCGATCTGGAAGTGGGCGCCTTTTGCATCGCCATGCGCATCAAGGGCGAAACGGCTGACGAGATGGCTGGTTTTTTGGATGCGGTGCACGCCCGGCTGACGCCCCTGGCCTGCAACGCCCGCGGCCCCGTGGTCGTGCTGCCCAGCTACAACGGCAGCCGCCGCCTGCCACTGCTTACGCCCCTGTTGGCGCTGCTGCTGGCGCGCGAGGGGCTGGCGGTGCTGGTGCATGGCAGCGCCACCGAGAACCGGCGTTTGTCGATGGCTGATTTTGTGGCCGCGCCCACTGCACCAGGTTTGCAAGCCTTTTCGGCCACATCCGGCGCGAATACGCCGCAAGTAGCTATAGAAAATGTAGCAATTCAGATCACTGAAGGCCAAGCGGTGTGGGCGCCCACCGCCCACCTCTGCCCGGCGCTCGAGCGCCTGCTGCAAGTGCGCCGCACCATCGGCCTGCGCAACCCGGCGCACAGTTTGGTCAAGCACATGAATCCGCTGGCCGCCAACGCGCATCCCGCTGTGGTGGTGGGCAGCTACACCCACCCCGAATACGCCCAATCGATGGCCGATACCGTGGCGCTGGTGCAAAGCCATGCCCTGCTGCTGCGCGGCACCGAAGGCGAAGCCGTGGCCGATGCGCGCCGCCAACCGGCCCTGCGCGGCTACATCGCAGGCCAATGCGTGTTGGACATCGCCCCCCAAGAAGGCCCGCTGGTCACCTTGCCCGAATGGCCCGCCGAAGTCACCGCCGACAGCGTGCGCAGCTACACCCAAGCGGTGCTGGCAGGCGCTCTGCCTGTGCCCGCGCCGCTGGCCGCCCAAGTGGCCGCGCTGGTGCGCCTGCACGGCTTGGCACGCAAGCTGCAAGCCGATCCAACTGTGCACGCCCAACCCGCTTGATTGCGCCCGATTCTGCCGATGACTTCCACCCCATCCACCCCCAGAACCCAGCCCCAGTCCCAAGCCCCCGGCCGCGTGCTGCTGGTGGGCGCGGGCCCCGGTGACCCCGAATTGCTCACCTTGAAAGCCGTGCGCGCCATTGCGCAAGCCACGCTGATCTTGGTGGACGACCTCGTCAACCCCGCGGTACTGGCCCACGCGCAGCCCAGCGCGCGCATCGTGCAAGTGGGCAAGCGCGGCGGCTGTAGAAGCACGCCCCAGGCCTTTATTGACCGCCTGATGTGCCGCGCCGCCAAACGCGGCGACGTGGTGGTGCGTTTAAAAGGCGGTGACCCGTTTATCTTTGGCCGGGGCGGTGAAGAAATGCAGGCGCTGCAAGCCGCGGGCATTGCGGTAGAAGTGGTCAACGGCATCAGCTCGGGCGTGGCCGCCGTCACCAGCCTGGGGGTGCCGCTTACCCACCGCGAACATGCCCACGGCGTGCTCCTGGTCACCGGCCACGCCAAGCCGGGCGACGCGGGCGTGGATTGGGCGGATTTGGCCCACACCGCGCAGCGGCAAAAGCTCACCTTGGTGATCTACATGGGCTTGAGCGGCCTGCCCAGCATCCAAGCCGGTTTGCTGGCCGGTTTGCCCGCCCACACCCCAGCCGCGCTGGTGCACGGCGCCAGCACCACGGGCCAGCGCCAGTGGGTGACCACGCTGGCCGACTTACCGGCCTGCGCCCAGCGCGAAGGCGTGACCAGCCCGGCCATCGTGGTGGTGGGTGACGTGCTGCAAGGTTGCGCTGCCGCCACGCAGGACTTGCAGACAAGCGCAAAACGCTATAATCGAGGGCTTTTGTAGTTGGCGCTGCCCTTGTGACGCCAGTTGCACACCGGGTGGTCTAGCGGCTACATGAGCCCCCCACCCACCGCGCGCGCGGCAGCCCCGGCCCGATCTTCTGGGGACACTTGCAGCGCTGCGGGCACCCAAAGTTGTTGTCCACATCGTTGCTGTTCTTCGTTGTTTGTCCCCCATGACCACCATCCGCGTTAAAGAAAACGAGCCGTTTGACGTCGCTCTGCGTCGCTTCAAGCGCACCATTGAAAAGCTGGGCCTGCTGACCGACCTGCGCGCCCGCGAGTTCTACGAAAAGCCCACCGCCGAGCGCAAGCGCAAGAAGGCCGCCGCCGTCAAGCGCCACTACAAGCGCGTGCGCAGCATGGAACTGCCCAAAAAGATGTATTGATCGGTCTGCATGGCCGCTGCGGCGGCTAGTGCCACCCATCGCAAGGGCGCTTCCAAGCGCCCTTGTTCGTTTCTGACACCCTCTTTCCCCCTGCCCACCATGAGCCTCAAAGAACGCCTCACAGAAGACATGAAAGCCGCCATGCGCGCCAAAGAAACGGCGCGCCTGTCAGCCATTCGCCTGATCAACGCCGCCATCAAGCAGCGCGAGGTTGACGAGCGCATCACCCTGGACGACGCCGCCGTGGTGGGCGTGATTGAAAAAATGCTCAAGCAGCGCCGCGACAGCATCGAAGCCTTCGACAAAGCGGGCCGCACCGATCTAGCCGACGCCGAACGGGCCGAAGCCGCCGTGCTGAACAGCTACATGCCCGAGCGCTTGGGTGCAGACGCAGTGGCCGCCGCAGTCAAAGCCGTGGTCGCGCAAGTCAGTGCCGACCTGGGCCGCGCGCCCGCCGCCGCCGACATGGGCAAAGTGATGGCGGCCGCCAAGGCCGCGCTGGCAGGCAAGGCGGATATGGCACAGGTGTCGGCTGCGGTGAAAGCTGCGCTGGCTCAGGGCTGAAGCAAGGCTTCGGTGCTGATTGGGCTGAAGCGCCCTAGAAATAAGCGCGAGCAGCTACAAAAAAAGTAGCTCTTGGGCTGGGCCGCCGCTCAGGAAATCGTTCAGGCCAAATAATTGGGGTCTGACCCCAATTATCAAAAATGATAGCTAGATGCGGCCAATTGGTGGGCCTGCGCTTGTGGTTTGGTGGTTGGTTTTTTCGGCGCTGGCTTGGTGACGAACTTCCGCCCGAGGTGTGCCGATGCAGCACCCCCGATTCGACGGCAGTGACGGAAGCGCAGCAGCCGAGTGGGTGGCCCGATAGCGTAATTAGAGGAGGAGAAGAGTCCAGTGGACTCTTCGGGGGACATGGAGCTATCGGGCTGCCCGCTCGGCTGTTGTGCTTCTGGGCAGAGCGCCCAAAGCAAGCACCAGAAAAACCTCAAAACAAAAACAGCCTCTACCGCCCTAAAACAGGCCGCAAGCAGCTACAAATTAAATAGCAACCTAATTCAAATGGGCTCTGACCGCATTTGCTCCTGCCGCCCCAAAAGCAAGCGCCTGGTGCTCAAGCCCCAGCCACCTTCATCTTCTTGATGAGCACCGAGCCCACCGTTTTGGCGCCCATGTTGAAGGTGTCCGCGCCGATGTGTTCAATGCCCAAGAACATGTCGCGCAAATTGCCTGCGATGGTGATTTCTTGCACCGGGTAGGCGATTTCGCCGTTTTCCACCC